>JAIWFK010000152.1:0-3051 GCA_048631695.1 Calditrichales bacterium | reverse complement strand
TGACTTGCCGTATTCGCTCTCGATATCTGTCAAGCTGCTACATATCGGTTCAAGTCGAATTCGGGTTCGGACAGCACCAGCTGTGCGACCTGTTCCTACCACTCGTATTCTGCGACGCGCGCTATCGGTCCGCGATAGCGGGGCCACAGCATAGTCGACATCCAGACGCCGCGCGTCAGCTCCCGTTCTCGTGGCAGTTGACAAATTGAGTACAGCATTTGTCGCCGCAGAAGCAATTGACTATCAACAAGCTAAGAAATTAGCCAAATCTTTACTGGATTCTGGCAGCGACGGGTTAGTAGTTTCCGGCACTACTGGAGAAACCCCAACCCTTAGCAGGGAGGAGAAATTACGACTTTTCGCTGAAATCAAGTCAGTGGTAGCTAATAGTGGAACAGTGGTGGCTGGCACAGGCAACTATGATACTAGAGAAAGTCAACAATTAACCAAAGAGGCAGAGGAAATTGGTGTTGATGCCTGCCTCTTAATAGTTCCTTATTATAATCGGCCGACCCAGCAAGGCTTGTTTGAGCATTTTAAAGCCATTGCTGAGGCTACCACCTTACCCTGCATTATTTATAATGTACCGTCACGCACAGTTACTAATATCGCTGCTGATACGGTAATTAAGCTGAGCCAAATTGATAATATCATAGGTATAAAAGAAGCCAGTGGCAACCTCGATCAGATAGCTAAGATTATACAAGGAACCAGACACAATTTCTTAGTTTATAGTGGCAATGATGGTGATATCTTACCTATACTCGCTTTGGGCGGTTATGGTGTGATTAGCGTTGCCTCTCATTTAGTAGGAATCCAAATAAGAGATATGATGGAGAAATTCCTTAGTGGCAAAGCTCAGGAAGCAGCTAAGATACATCTCCATTTATTATCCTTGATAGATGCTTTGTTTGTTGTTCCTAACCCTATGCCTGTTAAGTATGCTCTGAATTATTTGGGCTTTCTCGTGGGCAAACCTCGCTTGCCTTTGCTTGAACCTGATGAAAAAACAGCCGAAATTATCCGGGCAACGTTGAAAGACTACAAGATTGATTTGCCTATCCCCACCAAAACTAGTTAGAAAGAATAGGTTTCACTGTTACCACTTGCTCTCGCGCTGCTCCTACTGAAACAAAGCTGATGGGGCAGGAGAGGAGAGCCTCGAGCCTAGCTATATAATTACGAGCCCCTGTCGGTAGCTTTTCAAAGTCCCGAATTCCACTGGTCGGCTCTTGCCAACCTGACAATTGTTCATACACAGGTTGGCATTGCTCTAAAATACTTGAATCACTGGGGAAAGAATCTAAGACCCTGTTGTTGAATTTGTAAGCAGTGCATATTTTAATCGAGGGAAAATCATCATAAATATCAAGGTGGGTTAGAGCTATATCACTGAGGCCATTTACTTGACTGCTAAAGCGGCCAGCCACGGCATCAAACCAACCACACCTCCGCGGCCTTCCTGTAGTAGCACCATATTCGTGAGCTTTCTCCCGTATAAGCTCACCAATTTCATCCTTAAGCTCGGTGGGCATAGGCCCACCACCAACTCTAGTAATATAAGCTTTAAATACACCAACAGCCCGATTGATTTCCATCGGGCCTATACCTGCTCCAACAGGCCCTGCTCCGACTAAGGGCGAAGAGGAAGTCACATAAGGGTAAGTGCCAAAGTCAGGGTCAAGTAAAGCTCCTTGAGCACCTTCTAATAAAACTAACTCCCCTTTTGTCGCCGCTTCGCGAATTATAGAGCCAGTTTCCCGGATAAGAGGAGTTAGCTGGTCCCCGTAGTGGCAGTATTGCTGATAGACATCCTCCAGTGATAAAGGCGAAGCTTGGTACACTTTTGTCAAAATATCGTTTTTGAATTCGAGGGCTGACTTTAAGCGGCTCAAAAATATGTCTTTATGTAGTAAATCTCCAATGCGAATTCCTAAACGTGCCACTTTATCAGCAAAAACGGGGCCAATCCCTCTACGTGTGGTGCCCAAAGCCCCTTTGCTGCGCCTCTCCTCCTCCAATCCATCGAGAAGGGTATGATAAGGCATAATCAAGTGTGCACGGTCACTGATGAAGAGGCGACTTATATCTATGTTATGCCTTCGAAGGTTCTCTATTTCCCCAAGAAGCACTGCCGGATTGATAGCTACACCATTGCCAATGATACAAGTTACTTGAGGATAAAAGATGCCTGAGGGTATAAGGTGCAACCTGAACTCGCCATAGGGATTAACTACTGTGTGGCCAGCGTTGTCACCTCCTGAGAAGCGAACTACCATCTTTGCGCTCTCAGCCAGGAAGTCGACTATCTTCCCTTTCCCTTCATCACCCCATTGACCTCCTACAATAACAATAACCGCCATTTAGCCACCCTTAGCTTTCGTCTGCTTCCATAAGTAAAGCAGTCTTTGAACTACGGTAATATAGCTAAAGACTGCTATAACACATAGAGCAATAAAAACCTGATTTACTAGCAAACCTATAGATAATACTATAACCCTTTCAGCCCTAGTAAACAAGCCAACCTGACATTGCAACCCGAGTCCCTCTGCTCTGGCCCTTATATAGCTAATCAGGAAGGAACCAATTAAAACGGCAAAAATAAGAACAATTTCAATTTTGGCCTCTTTTGGTATATACCAGATTAGCAGACCGCAGAGTACCGCTGCTTCGGAAATACGGTCAATTGTAGAATCCAGAATAGCACCAAAGCTTGTAGTCTGCCCAGTAAGGCGAGCCAATGCTCCGTCAAGGAGGTCAAATAATCCCGAGGCCAAGACCAAAACTCCGCCGAGAATAAAATGACTGCTGGCGATAACATAGGCTGCAACTATATTCAGGGCTAAGTTGATAAAGGTGAGCGCATTGGGTTTTATCCTGCTTCTACTCAAAATCCCAACTATAGGATCGGTAATGCGAGAAGCTATACTTCTTCGAATCTCTGCTAAACTTGCCACCTGTCTTCGCCTTTTATTGTAGTGTGCCACACAAATTTCAGCCTGCTCATTGTGCACTAATTTATGCAATATACTATAAAAGCCCCTTCTCTTG
>JAIWFK010000151.1:0-3056 GCA_048631695.1 Calditrichales bacterium | reverse complement strand
GGTTAGTCAGCATTTCCAAGCCAGCAGCGGCGGCACCCAGATAGCCGGTAACGGCTACTTGCTCACCAGGCTGAGTTGCTGAGCGGGAGAGTATATGTTTATCCTGGTTTTTGATGCTCCCCAGAATAGTAATAGTAATAGCCACCAGGGGTGCACTGCTAGTGTCGCCACCAATTATAGTTACTTCAAACTGCTGTGCCAGCTCAATCATTCCCTTGTAGAGGGCAGTAACATCTTCTACTTCAGTATGGGGTGGTATGGCTAGCGATACCAGGGCGTATCTGGGCATTCCACCCATAGCCGCAATGTCACTCAGGTTGCCTGCCATTGCTTTCCAACCCAGGTCTTCCCAGGAAGCTGTATCCAGGGAAAAGTGGACATTTTGGATAAAGGAATCAACAGTGGCCAGTTGAATCGAGGCATCACCATACCAGGCGGCGGCATCATCACCGATACCGATTATAAGCTGTTTGCTCGGCAAGCTATTAACCTTTTTAGCCAGCAAATCAATCAGCCCAAATTCGCCTAGCTCCGAAACCTTCATAGCTGGAATTATAGCACGCCCATATTTGGGTTGTATAGAAGGTGTGGGATTGGTTCTAATGTGGATTTAGGGAGGCAAGCTTTGGCTATGCTTTAAATTTTTGCTCCACTAGGGGCACGCCTCGTAGCGTTTTCCCCAGCCTAGCCATCCTCCTTCTTTTCTGTGATTTTGCCATACCATATGCCGTGATGAGACTTGGCATATACCCCTGAAACCTTGCCATCTATTATTGACAGGAGCCCTTCATCCATCCTCGGATGAAAAACACCTAACTGGAAATGCAGGAAGAACATACAAATTGCGACAATAAAAGTCACGTCGTGTATGATAACGCACCATTGGAAAACCTGGGGTGATATAATCCCCTTGAAAAACCACATAATGAGTCCTGTAATTACAAAAACCACCCCCCCAAAGAGAATGGCTACCCTGTATATTTTCATCCCGGTATTAATATACCCCTGTGGAGGCATTAACCTCGAATCACCACCGAAGTAATACCCTGGCGCCGCTCTGATCCACCCTAAGTCTTCTTTCTCCCACATGAACGCTTCTTTGACAAAGTACCACGCTCTCTTCCAACTAACTAAAGCGAAGATGACCGGGGCTCCCACCAGAATTACCGCACCAATACGATGGATTATCCGAATCCAAGTACCTACCATCCCAGAGGTAAGCCACGGTATAAAAAGGAGCAGCCCCGACAACGCCAGTTCCAAAAATACTCCAGCAATCACCCAGTGAAACCACCGTGCAGATGGTGTATAGCGCTCCACTATTGCCATATCCATATCTAGCGCTCCTCCTTTTGGCGTAGTTGCCTAGCTCGGGCGACCAGCACATTGAGTGCTAAACCGGCGGCTACCACCCCCCATGCTATCCAAGCAGTGGGGCGGAGAATATTATCCCGAACAGAAGCCAATACTGGGAACTCTGGTTCCTCAGGTAAGCCATAGACTGAGGGTCGGTCAGCGAGAACATAAAGAACATGTAGACCGCCCAATTCATCCTCACCATACAAGTAGACATTGCTATAGCCTTTAGATTTAAGGTTCTGAACTCGGCTTCTCCCCTCGGCTAGTAGCGCATTGCGGTCACCTATTATCAGGGCGCCGGTAGGGCAGGTATTGACGCAGGCCGGTTCCATACCATTGGTAACCCGGTCTATACAGAAGGTGCACTTATCCATCTTACCTACACCGCTAACTCGGCTGGCATCTAAGCGAGGAACGTTGAACGGGCAAAACTCGACACAATAACCGCAGCCAATACACTTGTCTTTATCATAGCAAACGAAGCCATACTCGTTATGATAGAGAGCTCCCGAAGGGCAGACTTCAACACATGCAGCTTCTGTGCAGTGCATACAACTGCGCCTGCTGAAAAGCCACCTAACAGCACCATTTTCTGACTCTTCTGTAAACTTGATCGTTAGCCAAGTGTTGGTTGAAAGGTCGGGGGGATTTTCGTAAGTGCCCGTATTGGTGGTCACTTCCGCCTTTAGTTCGTTCCACTGCTTACAGGCTACCTGACAGGCACGACACGCAATGCACTTCGTAGCATCAAAGAGAATTACCTTTTCAATCATTACTAATCTCCATTATATTACTCTACCGTATTCTAGGTTTTCAACTGTCGAGAGAAAGACCCTTAGCACTATTCACAGCTTACCGAGATAAGTATGGCAAGTCCACACAATTACTGGCGGCTGCTAACAGCCCTAAAGGGCTCAACAGCCACCAGTAATGCTCGGTATCCTGCCATTAGTGTCATGCCACCTTGACTTCTTCCTTGGCCACAGCTTCGCCGTTTGCTTCAGCAGGTTCCTCGCGTAGAGCTTCAGCAGCTGCCTCCATGGCTTTGGCACGCTCGGCTCTGCGGGGCAGGCGATCACTCCAGATGACCACGCCAACTATTCCCAATCCGATCAAAACAGGTATGCCGACGAAGATCCCGAGGACCATTAAGATTGCCAATGCCGTTTCCATCAATTTCACCTCCTTTATTTATTTAGCTTCCAGAGGTCACCTCTATTAAGTTACCATGCTCACCACCTTTGTTACCTTTGTTATTTTTGCTTCTCGTGTCCATGTGTTGAAAGCTATTTTGATTCTATCACCTGGCACTATACCTAAATTCTTGGATGCCTGTGATAAACCACGAATAATGGTCTCGTCGACCTCCAGTTTTCCCGGGTAAGTGTCATTACTGACAAGAGTCCACACTCCCTTCAGTGATGAAGCGGGACCAGAAGCAATTACACCGTCATAGATAAGCTGAGTACTAGCGTTTGTCTCAAACTCAATCACTCCTTCGGACTGTGGTTTTATGGTCGAATTTGCCGGTATTTTGGTCAACTGAGATTGAGCCCCTTCCTCGCGCAGAGCTTCAGCAACTGCCTCCATGGCTTTGGCACGCTCGGCTCTGCGGGGCAGGCGATCACTCCAGATGACCACGCCAACTATTCCCAATCCGATTAAAACAGGTATGCCGACGAAGATCCCGAGGACCA
>JAIWFK010000150.1:0-3074 GCA_048631695.1 Calditrichales bacterium | reverse complement strand
ATTATAGTTAGTCTGCTTTTCACTCTGCCTATAATCTTTACTTTACCCAATCCCCTCTACCTTCAGGATTTCAGCTATTGGCAGGCAATACTCCTTGGCTTACTAGTCAGTATTTTTGGTCAATTCGGAGATTTAGTAGAGTCCTTGCTCAAACGCAATATGGGAGTAAAAGACTCAGGCAAACTACTACCAGGACATGGGGGTTTCCTTGACCGGATAGACAGCATTGTCTTTGCTGGCGTAGTGGTATACTATTATGTGATATGGGCAGTATAAGAAAAAAGCTAGCTGTCCTCGGTTCAACCGGCTCCATAGGTCAGCAAACACTCCAAGTAGTCCGTGCTTTCCCTAATAGATTTCATATAATCGGGCTAAGCGCTGGGAAGAACACTGATTTATTGGCAAGGCAAATCCAAGAGTTCAAGCCAAGATTTGTTTATTTCTCAGATAAAAGGGCTCACATAGCTAACGCTGAATACGAGTTCCTATCACTGGAGGACATTGCTCGTCACCCCCAGGTGGATATTGTTGTCATAGCTACCGCAGGAAAATCAGGGCTAAATCCGACACTAGCTGCGGTGAAAGCTGGCAAGAATGTCGCCCTCGCCAACAAGGAATCACTGGTTATGGCCGGCGAGATTATCACCAATGCAGCCAAAATAAATGGAGCCCAGATTCTACCCATTGATAGCGAGCATAGCGCCATATGGCAATGCCTCAATAGTGAAGCACAAAAGGCAACCCGACTTATTCTAACTGCCTCAGGCGGTCCCTTCTACCGCTATCTACCGTCACAATTAGATAGGGTTACAGTTAAGCAGGCTCTAAAACACCCGTCCTGGCATATGGGAAGAAAGGTTACCATTGACTCAGCCACTATGATGAACAAAGGGCTTGAGGTAATTGAAGCCCGCTGGCTATTTGATATGGAATACGAAAACATCAAGGTTTTAATCCACCCTCAGAGCATTATCCACTCTATGGTAGAATTTGTAGATGGCTCAATCAAAGCTCAATTAAGTTATCCCGATATGCGTTTACCTATTCAATATGCGCTGTCTTATCCTGAGCGCTTGGACAACCCTCAGCTTCCCAGGCTTGACTGGAGCCATATTAAAAACCTAACCTTTGACCAACCTGACATTGATACTTTCCCCTGCCTCAGGTTAGCTATTGAGGCAGGAAAGAGGAAAGGAACCTATCCCGCCGTGCTTTGTGCCGCTGATGAGGTGGCTGTTGAACTCTTCCTGTCTCAAGCCATCAAATTTACTAATATTGCCAATCTGGTAGAGCAGGCACTAGAACAGCACCAAGCTATAGCTTGCCCTACACTGGAGGAAATTATGGAGGCTGATGCCTGGGCTAGAGAAAAAGTTATCCAGCTTGCTTCTAGAGATAATCAATGCTATTAACAATAGTATCCTTCCTCGTTATTATAGTAGTGCTTATCCTCGCTCATGAGCTTGGGCACTTTATTACTGCTAAAGCTTCCGGGGTGAGAGTGGATGAATTTGGCTTAGGTTTTCCTCCTCGCTTATTATCGATAAGACGAGGTGAAACACTATACTCTCTAAATGCAATACCCCTGGGTGGATTTGTTAAAATGGCTGGTGAGGAAGATCCCACTTTGCCAAGGAGTTTAGCCAGTAAGAGCATCGGCACCAGGATATTGGTTCTTAGCGCTGGCTCGCTAATGAATGCCCTACTGCCTCTCCTTCTATTCTCAATTGCTTTTATGGTTCCTCACAACGTGGTAATCGGTGAGGTATTCGTGAAAGAGGTAGCCCCAAACTCACCAGCAGCCATGGCTGGAATTGAATCCGGAGATACGTTCCTCAGGATAAACGGGGAACCATTGACCAATATTGGCGACCTGCATCGCTATACTCAACTTAAGCTGGGTAATGAGATTACTATCCTTGTCAAACACAGTGATTTAACTACTGAAAAGATTCAATTAATACCGAGATGGAAGCCTCCAGAAGGTCAAGGGGCGATTGGTATTGTAGTCAGTATGTTAAATCCAACTATTGTCAGCCAACATTATCCCTTCTGGAAGGCAATACCCATGGGAGTAAGTGAATGCATAGAAACCTTCATTCTATTTAAGAATGCAATAATCAGTATGATTATTGGGACAACACCAGTAGCAGTGGCTGGACCGGTAGGTATTGCTCAAATTACAGGTGAGATAGCTAAAGCTGGGATTAGCCCATTACTGGAGTTTGCTGCCTTTCTCAGTATAAATTTTGCTATAATTAATATCTTCCCCCTCCCTGCCCTGGATGGGGGTAGAATTGTGTTTGTCCTTCTGGAGTGGGTTCGCCGAGGCAAGCGCATTTCACCCAAGACGGAAGGTTTAATACATGCTATTGGCTTTATTCTGCTAATGACAGCAATTTTGGCAATCACCTACCAGGATATTATACGCATTATAAGTGGAGAGAGCTTAATACCGTGAATCATCGCCGAGTCAGCAAACCTATTCAAATTGGCAATGTAACCGTTGGTGGCAGTTCCCCTATCGTAGTGCAGTCCATGACTAAAACCGATACTCGTAATGTTATGTCAACTGTTGAGCAAATCAAGGAACTTGAAGATTGTGTTTGCGAAATAATACGAGTAGCTGTACCTGATTCTGAAGCCGCCCAGGCTATACAAGCTATAAAAAGGGGCATTTCCATACCTATAATTGCTGATATTCACTTTGATTATCGGCTGGCTTTACTGGCACTGGAGGCTGGTTGCGATGGACTGCGGCTAAATCCAGGCAATATCGGCGAACCGGAGAAGGTTTCGGCTGTGGCTCGTGCTGCTAAGGAAAGAAATGTCCCTATCCGTATCGGGGTAAATGCTGGCAGCCTACCCAAGTCAGCAAACCCCCAACTAACTATCGCCCAACAAATGGTAGATGCAGCCTTACAGCAGATACAACTACTGGAAAGCCTTGACTTTGACCTGATTAAGGTCTCCCTTAAAGCCTTTGATGTCCCGACTACCATTGAAGCCTACCAGAGCATTGCCGAAAAGATACCCTATCCCTTGCATATAGGTATTACTGAAGCCGGCACACC
>JAIWFK010000149.1:0-3077 GCA_048631695.1 Calditrichales bacterium | reverse complement strand
ATGCCTGGTAAACGAGCTTACCCCTATTGAGGATAACTACCTTGTCCCCTAACTCAAGACCTCGCTCCAAGTTATGAGTGGTCATTATCACCGTGCGCTCCCGGCAATTAGCTGCTCCCAGTATATCTCGTATAATGGTAATGGCATGTGGATCGAGTCCAACCTCAGGTTCATCAAGAAGTATTATTGAAGGATTATGAAGTACAGCACGGGCAAGAGAAACGCGCTGCTGCATGCCGCGGGATAGTGTACCTACCCGGTCGTGAAGACGATGCTCAAGCTGCACCCAGGCTACCACCTCACGGATTTGTTGCTCCAAATTGGGAACATCATACATCTTACCATAGAATTTAAGGTTCTCATAAATAGTCAGGCTATCATAGAGGTAGGTTTGGTGGCCAACCAAACCTACCTTTCGTTTGATTTGAACTGGTTTATCACGAATATTGGTACCATCCAGTCGCACGTTGCCAACAGATGGCTTAGTAAGGGTGGCTATTATCTTGATTAGGGTCGTCTTCCCTGCCCCGTTAGGGCCAAAGATACTGAGACGCTCCCCCCTCCCAACTCTCAGGTCGATACCTCTTAAGGCATGGTAATTCCCAAATGATTTGCTCAGACCCTGGACCTCAATAGCCCATGCAGGAGTAGAGTAAGGTATCATCTCATTCATTTGTGTGTTTGTTTCCTCCCATTGCCATAGGCGCTACCGGTCGTACCTTCTTTCTCCTCACAACATAAACAACGACACCAATAATCACCACAGCCACGATAATCCATGGAACTACGGAGGCTACTTGACTGTTTTTGGGCAAATTGGAAATATAAATATCTATAGTGGTACCGCCGGAGAGATTTTCCCTTTGGAAGTGGATAAACCACTCCCCAGTACCAGTCTCTACAGGCTCAGCCGGTGCTAGCTGGGTGCTGGCAATCTCATCGACATCCCCACCTACCATAACATCGAGTCTATCCGTAGGGTAATCTATATCTAAAGTGAGGACATAATCATTGGAGCTTGGTTTAGCTAGTTTATAGGAATAAACCAGTTGTCTCTCGCCAGGTGGAAACGGCACAGCATAAGCAAGCTTACTAGTGCCTAAAAACAGGTAATCCCGCATTAGCTCTGGGGGAGCCTCAAAATCGGTCGCTCCTTCGGGTAGGGTGAAAACCAGTACCTCCTGATTGCTATCTTTCACTCCCACGTAGGTTCGATCACCATCATTATACAGTGAAAACATCTCAGTGATTAAGATGTTTTCCTCTTCAATCCATATAATTTTGTGAGCTAACGTGATTCTTATTGCCTGGTCACTAGTAGTAGCATCGCATACCGGAACCTCAATAAATCCCTCCACCTTACCAGTATCGAAAATGACCGGATAATAGTAGTCAACCTCCATGTAGTTAACTGAGACCACGTAGCTATGCTCTGTTGAAAGACCGCTAAACTGGAATCTGCCTTCCTCATTAGTCCTGGTGGTCTGAGTATCACTCATCACATCATCAATATAAGTTATCAAAGAAACTTCCAATCCAGCCACGCTGCCACCGCCTTCGGTTCCATTGATTACTTGCCCCTCAACCACCCCATTGCTTGACTCTTGAGCAATAGCAACTTCTGAAATCCCAAAAATAGATAAAACCACCAAGATGGTAATGAGCTTACGCATAGCTTACCTCTCTACTCCAGGCAGTTTTCCTCCCAGGGCTGAAAAGGCAACAGCTCCACCCAGTAAAAGTAATCCTCCCCCAATCCATATCCAGATAATCAAAGGATTCACTAGAACCCTAAAGGTAGCTAATTTATCCTCTGGATTATAGCTAGTCCACATAAGTGAAACGAATAAGTCCTCAGCCGGTGTGGTACGAACCGCTACCTCAGCAAAGTGATCCATATGGCTAAACCAGTAGTCGTAACTTGGGTACATACTCGCTATCAATCGCCCACTCCTGATTACTGATATGGAAGCAACAGCACTCACTTTCGTTTTATCTTCCTTTAGCATCAGCTCGTCGTAAGTTAATTTGTACTCACCAACCCTCATTGACTCACCAATATCGAGTGTTGCCATGCTCTCAACGCTATAGAAGGAGGACCCGATAGCACCGAGGGCAATTAGAATAATCCCGATGTGAACTGCAAATCCTCCATATCGGGCACGGTTAGTACTAAGTAGAGAAAGGAATGCCCGTATGTAGTTTTCCTTTCTGGTGCAATGTCGGGCTTTTGTTAACTGGAACCATTCTGAGAAAATGGTGAAGAGCGGGAAGCCACATACTATCACTATTGCAATATACCAATTGCCGATGCCCAAAATCAGGATAACTATAGAAATAACCAGCACGGCAAGGAAAGCATACAGGCATCTCCATTGCATAGACTTCCAGGATGACTTGCCCCAGCCAAACAGGGGACAAATCCCCATAAAAAATACCAGGACAAGCATAATGGGCCCACAGGTACGGTCAAAGAAACTGCGGTCTATAGCTATCTTCACCCCAGCTAGTGCCTCGACTATCCGGGGCAGCACCGTGCCGGTAAAGATAACAAAGACAAGAGTTACCAGAAGAATATTGGTAATAACCGGCCCGGGTTGAAATGTAAACTGGCCGGTTTTCTGATTATAGACATTAAAACCCGTAATATCCGCAGGCAATAGGTCTGGGGTAAATTGCACCCTTTTAATAGATCCGCCAATACTTCTCGCCAGGGATTTGGCCATTAAGGTTTTCCCTAGCCCCGGAACATCTTCTATCAGCACATGACCATCCGCCAGAAGGGCCACAAGCAGCAGTTCAATAGAACGGCCTTTACCCACAATCACTTTAGATATGTTCTCTACGATTCTTTCACACAAATCGAAATTCAAGATAATCCCTCCGAAACCCTTGACGAAATCGTTAAAGAGATAGGTGAAATTTTTGCCTAATTCCTAATATCATTCCATTTCCATCTTGTAAAGGGATGCGCGCAATTTGGGAGAGCAAGATAATAGCATGGAGGAAAAGGTGTGTAAAAACAGGAATACACATTTAGCTTGAAAGGCCGAATCGGCATGCTTAAAAGATTTCTC
>JAIWFK010000148.1:0-3110 GCA_048631695.1 Calditrichales bacterium | reverse complement strand
TATCCCCTCATCATCACAGGGACGGCTTCCCGGGCGGTAGGCTATAGTGGGGTCATCCCACAGCCATAGCTTTTTATCAAAGACCGGCTGACCAAGTCTATTGCCTATAGGTGAAGCTCCTTCCAGAACTGTCTTGCCATTAAAAGCCATCATTAAAGGTGGAACTAAGGCACTAGCTACCCCATCGGGGGTAAAGATAACAGGCAGGGGCTGGCTAGATACTGAGGCTCGGTTTTTGGCTAGCTTAAGCTGCTGTATTACCATCTCAGCTACTGCCTTAGAACCTAGTATAGGGCGACAGGAAATTTCACTCTCACCGACGAATAACATATCTGTGCCACGAATTAAGCTCCCCTCAATACCCAGACTAAAGGTGCTTATTCTATAATTTGCCTGACCACTACGAGAATTTATAATACGAACTGAGGCTATACTTTTAGTAACCTCTGCCTCGCATACAACTTCCGGATTATAATCCTTGACCATGGTTATAAGCTCTTCACCAAGCTGAACCATTTTCTCTATGGATACCGACTCTACATCGGGGTCAAAGACCTCAACTCGGGGATAGGAGACTAGAGAAGGAAACTCAAACTTAGCCGGCATGCCGAACTGTGCTGTTTCCACGGCATCATTAACCAGTCTTTGGCTATCGCTTAGCTCTGTAGTAACTGAATAGCCAATCCTGCCCTGTCTAACAATACGCAGAGCCAAGCTACTGCTCTGCTTCGTTTGAATATGCTTCAGGCGGTTGGCTTCAAATTGGACTGGTATCTCCTCTGAGGAGACCATAAATACCTCGGCTTCCTCAGCTACTTCTCTAGCCTGAGCCAGAATATTCTCCACCCTACTTGCCTCCAACTAAACAGTTGCGAATTCTAATATGGGGGCTGCCATTAGAAACAGGCAAGGGTACTTGAGCCCCTTTGCCACAGCCGCCACCCTGATTCATTTCCAAGTCGTTACCAATAGCATCTATATTATTAAGAGTAGCGAATACATTGCCGGTAAGCATTACCGGTCGCAGCGCCTCAGCAAGCTTACCGTTACGAATCATATAGGCTTCACCGGCAGAGAAGGTAAACATCTCCATACTGGTCATGCCACCATACCAGTTCTTGGCGTATACCCCTTCCTTAATGTCACCTATTATTTCCTCAAAAGAGGCTGACCCCGGCTCGATATAGGTGTTGGTCATGCGAACGATAGGTGGGTAGCGATAGTTAATGGCTCTGGCATTACCTGTAGGCTTTTCCTTCATCCTGGCAGCAGTTTCCCTGGAATGAAGCCTGCCGACTAATTCGCCCTCCCTGATAAGGTAGGTTCTAGTAGCTGGCACCCCTTCATCGTCATACTTATAGCTACCCCGTAGTTCCGGTATAGTTGCGTTATCAACAATATTAAGCTCAGCGCTACCAAATTTTCTGCCCAGAACCATTATTTCTTTCAAACGGTCATTTTCATAAACAAAGTCAGCCTCGGAAAGATGACCAAATGCTTCATGGACGAAGACACCAGCCAGAACCGGGTCTAATACCACAGTATATTCTCCCCCTTTTACCTGTGGTGCTGATAGTAGCTCAACAGCATGCTGTGACATCTGCTCTACTTGCTGGTGAAGACCCAGTATCAATCTTAAATCACCGCTGCTACCCAGGCTCAGTCCTACCTGCTGCACTTCAGTACCGTCTGTGGCGATAGCGGTTAGGCGCAGAGTAATGTCCGCCCTTTCCTGCTCAATATAACTACCCAATGAATTAGCGAAAATCACCTTTTTGTGGCTATCACCATAGCCGATAATCGAAGTTTGTATCTTTGGGGTCTGCCAGATAATATCATTATACTCATCAAGGATATTCTTCTTTTCAGCTAAAGGAATAGTCACCGGGTCTCTATCTATTCCACTGGGGACAATGTCAACCACTGGTTCTACTGGAGTCAATTTGCTTTCTTTATTGCCTACAAATTGGGCTTGGTTCACTGCTAGCCTCACTTTAGCTGGTAGCTCATCCAAGTTATTAAAGCTGACAAAGCCCCACCCACCTCTCACCAAGGCTCGCACATTACCACCACTAGTAGTTGCCTTGCCTATAGACTCTAACTCCCTCCCCCGGTAGGTAATATGGCTGGACTGACTCTGCTCAAGGTGTGCCTCTATATAATCAGCACTATATCCTTGAACTGCCTCAGCTAGCTGGCGACCAATGTCCTCAATTTTTATCACGGCTATTCCCCGATGGTACTTTATAAGGCTAATTTACAAAATAAATGGCTGGCTGTCAATTTATGGTAGACAGTTTATAAGGCGAGGGCTTAATTGACAAAGTATTGGCATTGTGATATATTTAATAATACCTGTTGATCTAGTAGCACCTTAACAATTGGATAGCGGAAGGAAGGTTTAAGCGAAGTAAATTTTTTTGGAGAGTTTGATCCCGGCTCAGGATAAACGCTGGCGGCGTGCTTTATGCATGCAAGTCGAACGGGTCACTTCGGTGACTAGTGGCAAACGGGTGAGTAACGCGTAAGTAACCTGCCCCTAAGTAGGGGATAACTCTGAGAAATTGGAGCTAATACCTTATGTGGTGGTGGAGGTAAGGCTTCATCAGTAAAGCCTTAGGGCGCTTGGGGAGGGGCTTGCGTCCGATTAGCTAGTTGGTAGGGTAACGGCTTACCAAGGCGATGATCGGTAGCTGGTTTGAGAGGATGGTCAGCCACACTGGGACTGAGATACGGCCCAGACTCCTACGGGAGGCAGCAGCAAGGAATTTTGTGCAATGGGCGAAAGCCTGACACAGCGACGCCGCGTGGGGGAATAAGGCCTTCGGGTCGTAAACCCCTTTTCTCAGGGAAGAATAATGACGGTACCTGAGGAATAAGTCTTGGCTAACTACGTGCCAGCAGCCGCGGTAATACGTAGGAGGCGAGCGTTATCCGGATTTACTGGGCGTAAAGAGGGCGTAGGCGGCTTTTCAAGTCGGATGTAAAATCTCCCGGCTCAACTGGGAGGGATCATCCGATACTGTTGGGCTAGAGGGCAGCAGAGGGAGGTGGAATTCCCGGTGTAGTGGTGAAATGCGTAGATATCGGGAGGAACACCAGTGGCGAAG
>JAIWFK010000147.1:0-3154 GCA_048631695.1 Calditrichales bacterium | reverse complement strand
AGCAGGGAGTCCACGGTATCATACATATTGGTCACCAGCCCTACTCTTAAATTCTCTTTTAAGTGATAATACTCCAGGCAGGTGCCGCAGGAAAATATCTGAACCCCCTCTTTCTCCAGCAGATGCAAGGTTTCCAGAACTTCAGAGCCTTCGGTGGTAAGCCGTACCCCATCATTAATGAATAGGAGCTTGGCTGGTTTCGGTTCAGCGTCCCAGAGGGTATTGAGGAAGGCTTTCATTAATATTTCCCCCAGCCTCTTAGCTCCCGTCCCTAGTCGGTCACCAGTAATAAGAACGACATCGCTATTTTTCTTTGTCTCAGCTTGAGTCGGCTGCCCTTTAACAATAACCAGGTGGAATACCCCGTCTCTCTCCGTTACCTCCACCTGACACCCCTGGCTCTGAGCAAAGCGCCGCACATTTTCTCGGCTTTCAGGACTATCTACCAGGACGGTTATTTGTCCTTCCCCGATTTGCTCCAACGCCTTCTTGGTATTGATAACCGGGCGGGGGCAGGGAAGCCCCCGAGCGTCAACCTCAATCATCCTAATTCCCTCCTTCTATATAGCAGACTCCACTCCATTGACAAAGGTTCTCCTTGAATACAGCAGGAAACTGGTTAATGATTTGCCTGACCCTGGTAGCCGGCGTTGCTTGAGCAAACTTTCCTGCCGTGCGATTGGCTCTGGCAGCAATTATCGCTGCCTCGTGTGGCTCGAGACCAGCATAGGCAAAAGCCGCGACCAAGCCAGTAACAGTGTCACCAGTACCCCCGATGGCTTCCAATGCCGGTACATCGGGTTCAGTTACGGTAGCCACGATATTACCATCGCTAATTATATAATCGATTTCCCCTTTGACCAGCAGTAGCTTGGCAGCACTGTTATTTTGGTAGGCAGCTTGAGCCAGTCTCGGTGCCTGGGTTATATCAGTATCAAAAAGATGCCTGGCAACATAAGCAGGGTGGGTAGCGTTAGGGTCAGCTAGGAAGGCTATCTCAGTAGCATCCGGGGTAAATATATCAAATTCATCAGCTAAGCCGGCTGCTTTGGCAACATACATTGAGGCGGCATCAGCAACCATGAGCGGTCTTTTAGCACACTCGGCAATAGATTGACAGAGCTTTCTCATTAGGGCGATATCGGGAACACAGTAATGCAGTGCTAGCACTGCCGGGGAGAGCTGACCTACCCTTTGAATGAGATATTTATAAATCTCCCGGCTCCCCTGACCCTGGCCAATATCTCCAGCGACCAGCACCTGGGGTGGCTCCAGCTTTAAGTAATTGGTGGTCACCAGGGCAGCACTAATCATAGCTCCAGTACCCTGAGCGCAGGGAAGTCGGTAGCCATTTATAACTAAAAACTCATCCTCACCTCTAACCGTGCCTGTGGTCAGCGGCAGTCCTTTGATGGGGATGGTTCCGGCAATAAGCATCATAACTATCTACCCTGCTGCCAGAGACTAAGGCATTCTTCAAGGGCACGGTCTAGCATCAGAGCGCACAGGGTAAAACCGATATCCTTGGGTCGCGGCGCTTCAGTGAGCGGCTTACCCAGTAGCTCAGCGTGGAGGTGGGGAATATCGGGACAGCCGCCACCGGAGGTGTTCACGATGACACCACTCTCTTTGTCAAAGGTGAGCTTCATGTTGGCCGCTTTAACCATCACCCATCCACCGAAATCAGTCACCTTAACAATTTCCAGGAGTTCTGAAGTGCCTATTTTGAGTGGGTCAATACTGATATAGGCAATGGTTTTCTGGTCAAATAGGCGCTCAATACCTGGTTGCTCTACCAGATTTATTTCCAATGCTAAATCACAACCTTTGCGTAACTCAGGTGGAGGAGCGACCAGCTTAACTAGATATCCGCCGCCTTTAAGCACTTTCTCTGCTTTCATTGCATCCTTAACATCCAGAAAAAGTACCAGCCCTCCACCCTCAAAAGATACCTTTTGCTTCCGTTTTAGAACTGCCATACATACCTCCGGGCACGACTTTACTTACTCCTGCATCAGGAAACCAACCACTGAATAAGAAACTAGTCTAATGCAAACTGCCACCAAGAAGTGTAGCCGCCAACAAAGCCTATCATGATTTTCTGCGCCAGAAAGTCAACAAGTAGCCCGACAACAGGGGAAATCCAGAACTCTGTTATTCAAGCAAACAAACCTACAAAGGTGACCCAGCGAGGGTAATCCACACCTTTGGTGTTAAAAATCGACTCAAGGTTATATCTCCTTTCCTGCTTTATCTTATGAAGCCACTTTTCATTTAGCAGTTCAAGTTATAACTATTTCTTCTCTTGATGATTTGGCCGGGATGTCATAGAATACTGACAGCCATTATATCATAAGCAATATATTATAACAAGATAAGTATTATTTATAATTAATGGAGTATGCTATGAACCTGGACTATCTCAAGACCTACCTCGAGGTAATCAAGCTGGGGAGTTTCTCGGAAGTAGCTAAGAAGCTATCTATAAGCCAGCCGGCAGTCTCTTTCCAGATACAAAAACTGGAACGTGACCTCGGAGTTCGGCTGATAGACCGGAGTCAAAAGGTAATCACTATGACCGAGGCTGGAAAACGTCTCATTCGCTTTGCTGAATCTGTTGAGGAAGAGCGAGAAAGTCTCCAGCACGACCTTGACCAGTTGCGAGAGGAAGTAACTGGGGACCTGGTTATCGCTGCCAGCACTATACCCGGTGAATTTCTGCTGCCAGCGATTCTAGGGGAGTTCAAAGGGTTGCACCCTACTATAAGAGCTCAGGTAGTAGTATCTGATTCCCTTACCGTCATCAGCAAAGTACGAGATGGTGCCTACGAGGTGGGGTTCTGCGGTATTACACCAGAAGGTCAAGAGCTGGAGTCATTCAAGATAGCAGATGATGAGATTATTCTCATTGTGTTTCCAGAGCATCCCTTTGCTGACCGGAGAGAGGTGTCCCTGGCAGAGCTAGAAGGAGAGCCACTCATCTTCCGCGAGGAGACCTCAGGCACACAGCAGAGCCTCAAAGCCCTCTTATCCCAGGCTGGACTTGACCTCAAGAGATGGGTGCCAAATCTGGTTCTGGGCACAACCCAGGCTGTGGTCTCGGCAGTAGAGGTAAGGGCAGGGATTGCCTTTGTGTCTAATCTCGCCATCAAAA
>JAIWFK010000146.1:0-3179 GCA_048631695.1 Calditrichales bacterium | reverse complement strand
TGAAAATATCTCTAGTCACCCTATCCCCTTTTTCCCCTTCCCCTTGAGGGGAAGGGGAATTGGTTATTTAAGAGATGCGAAGCCCCTCTTAAACTCCTACTTACTTACCCCCAGTCTTGGTTTCTTCGAGAAGCTCACATATTTCAATTAGAGAGCTATCCACCACCTCCAACAGTTTTTGGTTTAGACGTAGGCTTTTGAGACCTTTAATGTAACTATCCTTCAGCTTTCTTGGATTCTCAAGGTGTGCTGCCAAAGCGAATGACACAAAACTCATTGCAACACCAAATATTACCAAGTTTCTGGCATCTCTTGCTACGGTAGCCGTGTCCTTTTAAGTGGGCTCCGTAGTTTCAGCTTTTTCAATCAACTCCAGGGTTGCCTCCTCTAGCACATCAAATCTGTCGAAAATGCTCCACTAAGGTGTACCCGTACCTACTTCCCTCCTATTGTAATTTATTTGCTTGAGCTGTTCGGGTGAATTTCTGTTTGTTATCAAAGTCTGCTAGACTGTTTATGGCATAACATGAAGAAATTTGCAAGAACTATATCTGGAGTTACCCCGGTAGCGGTTATGACTCTACCTATGAAGTGTCCGGGACAATGCATGTATTGCCCCACGTATCTAGATACACCCCAGAGTTATACTCCGGAGTCGCCAGCAGTATTACGGGCTAAGAGGTGCGGCTATGATGCCAAGAAGCAGATTGAGCTCAGGCTAAAGATACTGTCTGAAATGGGGCACCCTACAGATAAGGTTGAGCTAATAGTAATGGGTGGCACCTTCCTCGCTTATCCTAAGGATTATCAATACCAGTTTATTAAGGATTGCTTTGATGCTTTAAATAGTAAGGAATCCTCTACCCTAGAAGAGGCAAAACGACTTAACGAAACGGCTAACCATCGCTGCACCGGGCTGTGCATAGAAACCAGACCTGATTGGTGTCAGCAGGAAGAGATAGATAGGATGCTTGAGTTTGGCACTACCAGGGTGGAGCTTGGGGTTCAGACCCTGGATGACGAAATCTACCGACTGACAAGAAGAGGGCACAAGGTAGAAGATGTAGTCAAAGCTACCAGATTGCTAAAGGAGCATGGCTTTAAGGTGCATTACCACTGGATGCCAGGGTTACCCGGCTCAACTCCGGGCAGGGATTTAGAACTGTCGGTAAGGTTATTTAACGATGCTCGCTTCAAACCAGATGGCTTGAAGCTATACCCCACTATGGTGGTGGAGGGCACTGAGCTGGAAAAATGGTATCGGGATGGGCGCTACCACCCATACCCTCCTGACGAGATGATTAGTTTACTTATTGAGATTAAGTCAATTGTGCCCAAGTATGTCAGAATCTCCAGGGTGCTGCGTGATATCCCAGCCAAGTTTATTGTGGCTGGTTGTAAGGATTCGCTGCGGGATGTGATTAAGCAGCGAATGGAGCAGCAAGGAGTTGAATGTAAGTGCATCAGGTGTAGGGAGTATGGTCACCGAGCACGCAATGGTTGGGAAATAGGCTCCCCTTACCTGGTTAGAATGGATTATGAAGCTTCAGGAGGTAAGGAGATTTTCCTATCCTTTGAGGATGAAAACGAAACACTATTTGGCTTGTTGCGGATGAGGGTTCAATCTAAGCCCATAATCCCATTAGGAGAGAAGATAGAGGGAAATTTAGCGTTTATAAGGGAATTACATATATATGGTCCCGAAGTTCCCCTGACTGAGCAGAAACCAGAGGCAGCCCAGCATAAGGGTTTAGGCAAGGCATTACTCAGGGAAGCGGAGCGAATTGCTGGCGATGAGTTTCACGCCCACCAGATGGTAATTTTAAGTGGCACCGGAGCCAAGGAATACTACCGCTCTGAGTTTGGCTATCGTTCGCAGGGAGAGTATATGGTTAAGAATCTGTAGCTTCATATTTCAAGGGTTAATCTTCACCCCTTTCAATCTGCTCCAATCTAGCATCCCCGATGCCAAAGTGATGGGCTATCTCATGCCTTACTACCCTCTGTATCTCAGCACTAATCTGGGCAACATACCTACACTTAGCCTCAATCGGTTTCTGGAATATAGTTATTTTATCCGGTGGCACCAGCCCATAATGACTGCTTCGCATGGTTAGTGGTACACCTTCGTAAAGACCTAATAAAGTCTCGTCATCCTTCAGCCCCACCTGAGCCAATTGATATTCAGTTGGCCAATCCTCCACCACTACATCAATATTTTCCAGCTTAGAGCGAAACTCCTCGGGTAAATTATCAACTGCCCTTGCCACCAGCCACTCAAACTTTTCTCTCTCCATAGCTTAACCACTCATAGAAGATTAAAAAACAAGGGGGCTGGTGTAGCCAGCCCCCTTTGCCCTCCTGCGACACCAAAGCTCTTACTAGGTAACCGAGCCATCTGGGTTAAGTGTGCAGCTTGCGGTCGCTTCAACACCATCCCACTCATAATCAGTGTGCGACACCCAAGTTACCTCGGCTGTGTAGCCTCCACTTGGTGCTTTCATTAAGGTAAACTTTACTGTGCCATCCGAGCCAGTGTTGCCAGCGAAATTCCAAGAGCCCGACTCATGGGTGAGAGTCATCTCTACCCCAGCACCATCAACGGCACTTCCATCCTCAAGCACTACTTTAACCGTAGTGTAAAGAAATAGGTTCGGTCCAGCCTTCTTTACCGAGAAAGTGATACTGTCTACAGACATGGTGCCCGTCGGTACCGTGGTTGGGCTTAGGGCGAAGTCGACAACTGTTGTCTGGTTCTCCAAGACATCGGCTGGCTTCGACTGCTCAGTATAGCCTGTTGCCGAGGCTGTTACGGTGTAGGAACCCACTGGCAAATCGGCTAGAGTGTAGATACCGTCGGAGTCAGTCGTGGTGCTATATCCGTCAGCGGTCACCGTTGCTCCTGCAATAGGATCAGCCGGCTCAGTGCCGGCATCGGTCACCGTGCCGGTGATAGCCCCAGTAGCTGGTGGGGCCAGATTGTTTCCGTTGGTGGTTCCAAGTACAGCATTCTCGGCATCAACTAGTCCGTGGCCATATAGATTATCTTTGCCTGTGGTGCCCAAGTCCTCAGCCGAGGTCTGCAAGGCTAGGCGCACTTGTTCCGGTGTCGAGCCAGGATTCGAGGCTATATATAAGGCAGCAACGCCGGCAACAGGCGGGCCAGCCATTGAGGTTCC
>JAIWFK010000145.1:0-3227 GCA_048631695.1 Calditrichales bacterium | reverse complement strand
GATGCCGGTGCTTTGGATAGGGCATAACTCCAGGTGAAATAGGCGATTGCAGATGGGAATATCCCTAAATATATTATAGAAACGGTGGCTTCAATCGGAGCAGTTCTAATCTCTTCAATTAAACCAGGTGTAAAAATTAATAATAGTAACGTGCCTGTCCAAATCATATAGGTAACCAATTGCAGGGCACTGTATTTCTTTAAGTAAGGCTTTTGTAATACAAAGTATATTGCGGCTACTATAGCTGCTAAGAGAAGAAGGATTACACCCAAATCAAACTTCACTCCTTCCTTCTCTCCCAAAGCAATCAGGGAAACTCCTAAAAAGCTGATAAAGATACTAAGCCAGCCCCATAATTGAAGCTTCTCTCCTAAAAACAGTGT
This sequence comes from Calditrichales bacterium, assembly GCA_048631695.1. GTDB lineage: Bacteria > Chloroflexota > Dehalococcoidia > Dehalococcoidales > W498 > W498. Next base: position 2,844 of record JAIWFK010000145.1, on the reverse strand, counting down.
GGCCAATATAGCCGTAAATATCGGCACTGAGCTTATGAGCATCCCCGCCGACCCAGCAGTAACTGTAACTTCACCGTAGTTCTGTGCCGTGTGAAATGCAAATACTCCTAAGAATCCCAATAAAAAGATTATTGGGATATCCTTCAATGCTGGCAATTTAATATGGGTTGTGATAGCCGTTACAGCCAATAGAATAGAAGCAATAAGAAAACGAAATAAAGCAATATGACCCGGAGTGAAGGCTTGAAGACTGGCTCTAACCGCGGCAAATGAGGAAGACCACAACAGGATTGCTATTCCCAGAGCAATGATGGTACGTGTATCTATCCTCATTCAGGCTTTCCAAAATGCCGATACTGTAGCTTTGAGCGGAAAAATGGCTGGTTTCAAAAAAATGCGTTTTTTGGGCATATCGGACAGCTTGATTACAAATATTTCAATTTAAAGGTGCTTACACCAACCGATAGAAAATCAATCCCGACGGTGCTTTAGGATAAAAGTAGGTTGATTTCCTGGGCATCCGGTCACCGACATCAGCGATGGCTTTAATCACCTCTGGCTTAATAGGCTTTAGTAGAAAGGCTAGTTGGTATTCCTGGTCCGATACCTTATTTACCGCATCTTGCTTGTCATAGCTATAGCCAAGTATTGCCTCCTCCCTACCACTATTTAGCTCCAGTAGCTTTTCCAGAATAATATGGTCAACAATACTAACATCTAACCTTTTATAAAGCTCACCATGAAAGCAGGGCATCATCTGACTGGCTGCAACCTGGTCACGTAACTCCAGCAAAAAAAGATGCTCTGCTTCCAGTCCAAAAAGGACAAGCCTAACCTCATTTGTCTCACTAGTTAATAAATCATCAACTCGCCGCCAAACATCCGCCATAGTCAAGGGCAACTCCTCTATTTTGAAGAATTCTCTCAACTTAGCCATTAGCTCATCTAAGGTTGATTTTGAGACACCACGAACCAGCCGGTGAGGAGGTAGAATCATGAGCCCAGGGTCAGAAAAGTCTACCAGCTCCATCATAACAAAATTAAATGCCGCATTAGCCGATACTGACGGAGAATAAGCAAGCCTCTCACGCTGGTAATTAAGAGCACTCTCATAGCGGTGATGACCATCAGCAATATAGAGGGGTTGATGGGCTAGACTACTACATATCCGGTTAACAACTCCAGGCTCAGTAATAGCCCAAACACAATGACTTTCCCCACTGACACTGCTTAAACTGATTATAGGTTCACTTCGCTCCTGTGATGTCAATAACGATGAGACCTGCTGCCCCTGGTCTTCAAAAAGTGCTAAAATTGGGCTGGTATTGGCTTGAATCGCCCATAGCAGGCTCAATCGGTCACTCTTTGGCTCAGACAGTGTGCCCTCATGAGGACGTATCACCATCTTATCCCATTCTTCGAGCCTAATACAGACCACTATACTGCGCCGTTTATATTCCCTCTCCTGGAAAGTAAAATAGTGGTCGTGGAGATATATAGCTGGCACCTCATCAACCATAAGAATGCCTTCCTTTAGCCACTGCTCCAGGGTAGCTGCCGAACGAGTATTTTTATTGTCTGTAGCTGTATCTTGGGGCAACTTTCGACCCTGCTCCAGTCGGATAAAGTTGTACTGGCTCCGCTGATGAAGCTCCTGCTCCATTTGTGGGTTAATAATATCATATGGAGGGCAGATTACTGCCGACAAGTCCTTAACCAATAATTGGTTATACCGTACAGCACAAAAGGGGCGTAGTTCAGCCACGATTGCTTTCTAGTCCTTTTCTACAAAATATAAGGTAGTAGTTACCAATGTCCCTAGTTTACCGTATGCCACAGCAGAGACGCAAGCCTCGCCTTATTATATAATTTATCTTTATCGCAATAATATACTATAATAAATATAAGAAAAAAGCCTTCTATTAGGGTCAAATGAATGACTTGGATAAAGTAAAGGAAAGAATAGAACAGCTAAGGGGTGAAATCAACCACCATAATTATCGCTATTATGTGCTTGATAGCCCGGAGATTAGCGATGCTGAATATGATGAGTTAATGAAGGAACTGAAGCAACTGGAGGAGCAATACCCCCAGTTCCTGACCCCGGACTCACCCACCCAGCGAGTTGGCTCTGCTCCGATAGAAGCCTTTGGTGTAGTGGAACACCCGCTACCTTTACTATCTCTAGGTAATGTCTTCTCCCGAGAAGAGTTATTAGCCTGGTATACACGAACCTTAAAGCTAAGTGGCGAGAAGCAATTTAACCTTGTTGGCGAACACAAGATTGATGGGCTAGCCGTGTCTTTGACCTATGTCAACGGTCAATTAACTACCGGGGCTACCCGAGGCGATGGCTTCCGTGGTGAAGATATTACTCAGAACCTGAGAACTATCAGGAGCATACCACTATCGGTGTCTGAGGTAAGTGAACGTTCCATCCCCCACTCCAATTTCCCCCCCTTCTCTAAAAGTCTCATTATGGACATGGGCAAGCCTACCGGACAAGCTAGTGGTGAAGATGTCACCCAGAACCTGATAACTATCAGGAGCATACCATTGTCGGTGTCTAAAGAGGTACCGACCCGGTTTGAAGTGCGGGGTGAGGTCTTCCTGCCCAAAGCTGGCTTTGCTAAATTAAACCAGGAACGGGTTGAAGAAGGGCTACCCCCATTTGCTAACCCTAGAAATGCCGCTGCTGGCTCAGTGCGTCAGCTTAACCCACGGATTACGGCTAAACGTCCTCTAGATATTTATATCTACATGCTTGCGTACGCGGAAGGCAAGGCTACTCACCCAACACATTGGGAAACCACGGAGTATCTCAAGTCCCTTGGCTTCAAGCTC
>JAIWFK010000144.1:0-3245 GCA_048631695.1 Calditrichales bacterium | reverse complement strand
CCTGGTCAAGGGCAGGGAATATAGAGAGCAGGTTGCCGAGCTACTTAGAATGGTAGAGCTTGAGCCTCGGATGGCGGAGCGCTACCCCCACGAGTTCAGCGGTGGGCAGCGGCAGCGTATTGGGATAGCTCGAGCGCTAGCGGTGAGGCCCAGCCTTATCATATGTGACGAGCCTGTTTCGGCACTGGATGTTTCAGTCCAGGCACAGGTCACCCAACTGCTGATGAGGCTCCGAGAGGAACTTAATCTGACCTATCTATTTATCGCTCATGACCTTTCGGTAGTTCGTTATATCAGCGACCGGGTGGCAGTGATGTATCTGGGCAAGATTATGGAGATTACGAATAGCGACGAGCTTTATGATAATCCGCTTCATCCTTATACTATTGCGCTGCTGTCAGCAGTTCCTATACCTGACCCGGTGGTTGACCGCCAGCGAAAGCGGATTCTGCTAGCTGGCGATGTGCCCAGCCCAGTTAACCCCCCTAGTGGTTGCCATTTCCACCCTAGATGTCGTATGGTAATTGACATCTGTAAAGAGCAAGAGCCAGAAATGAGGAACATTGGTGGCAAGCACTGGGTAGCGTGTCACCGAGTCTAGCCGGTTAATGTTTGGGTAGACCAATAAGCCTGATTGTCAGGATTGGCAAATCGCTCAAAATACCTTATTGGAGTAAAGAAGGCATGCCTCAACTTAATAAAACGTCACCCGGTGATAATCCGGTAGGGAAAGCATCAAGCTCAAAAGCTATAGCTAGAGACCGGAAAGGGAGACGGACAGCATTTATTATTGCCTCGGTGGTTATTGTCCTAATCCTGATTATAGTAGGCGTCAGCTTATATCTGAATGCAGCACCTTTTCGCCGCACCATAATTACAGTGGATGATACCTCTATCAATATGGACTACTTTCTGAAGAGAACCGAGCTAGCCAGCGCTGACCCTCTGGTTATGCTTGAGGTGCTCACTAACGAACAGCTGATTAAAATAGAGGCACCACGGTATGTTGCAGAAGTCAGCCCGGAGGATGTTGACCAGGAGTTGAGGAGAATAGCCAGTAGAAAGAGCGAAACTATTTCTGAGAGTGAATTTAAGGAGTGGTACCGCCAACTACTTAATGAAACCGGCCTCTCGGATTCTGAATACAAAGAATTTATAGCCACTAATCTATTAGCCACTCGCCTCCATGAGTATCTAGCCGAAAGAGTGCCCACGGTAGCCGAGCAGGTTAACGTTCATGCCATTCTACTGGACACAGAGGATATGGACAAGATATGGAAAAAAGTGGACGAGGGAGAGGATTTGAACAAGCTTACCATCACCACGGAAATATGGCAGGATAAACAGTCTGAAGGAAAGGTGGGTGACCTTGGCTGGTTGCCTCGTGGCGTCTTGGGTTCTGGGTTTGACCAGGTAGCATTTAACCTCACTATTGGTGATGTAAGCGCACCCTTGCTAGTCGGTAAACTCTCACAAACCGAAGAGTCCGATTATTTTATTATTATGGTGTCAGAGAAAGCTGATGCACGGGAGGTAGATGAGGATTCTTTGCAAATACTGAAGGCCAAGGCTCTTGATGACTGGCTTTTAAAAGAAATAAAATTCCACGAAATAGAGTGGAACTTTAATTCTGAAATCTATGCCTGGATAAATTGGCAACTAAGTAAAAAGTAAGGTGGCTAATATAGGCATTGTCTGTTTCTGATTAATTAACTCAGGCAAGGGGAAAATGATACAGGTTAAAAATTTAACCAAATATTACGGGAAACGACTCGCTGTGGACAATATTAGCTTCAATGTAGAAAGGGGAGAAATTGTGGGATTCCTCGGCCCCAATGCAGCGGGGAAGACGACTACGATGCGCATCCTTACCGGGTTTTTGGCACCAACTCAGGGGGAGGTATGGGTCGCCGGCTATGACATGAGCAAGCATTCCCTGGAGGCACGTCAGCGCATTGGCTATTTCCCAGAGGCAATGCCCTTATATACCGACATGACCGTCCGTTCCTACCTTGACTTCTCATCCAGACTCAGGGGTTTAGATAAAAATAGGATAAAGACCAGAATAGAAGAGGTGGTGGATATATGCCACCTCGAAGAATATATTGATGTGCTTATTGGAAAGCTATCAAAGGGATTTAGGCAGCGAGTTGGTGTGGCTCAGGCGATTATCCATGAGCCAGAGGTACTGATTCTGGATGAACCAACGATAGGCATCGACCCCATTCAGGTAGCTGTGACAAGACAGCTCATCAAGGAACTGGCCAAGGAGCGCACCATCCTTATCTCTACCCATATCCTCCCCGAGGTAAGCGTGACCTGTGAGCGGGTGATTATCATAAATGAAGGCAGGATTGTAGCTGAGGATCGCATTGAGAATCTTTCCTCCTTAGTAAGCGGTTCAAGGCGTATCCGATTGGAAGTAGAAGGCCCCGCTGAGAAAGTGGCTGAGCGTCTGCGGCAGATTGAGGGTGTTCTTCAGGTCAGCTATGAAGACTCTCACTACATTGTTGAATGCTCTGCAGGACAAGACCCCCGGGGTAAGATAATGGAAACAATGGTCCAAGGCGGTTGGACTCTGCTCTCGCTGGAATCTATAGAAATGAGCCTTGAGGACATCTTCCTTAAGTTAACTACTGAAGAGGAGACAAGCCAGTGAGAAACACGACAACTATCGCTCTCAAGGAGTTCAAGTCCTACCTAGCATCGCCTATGGCCTACGTAGTGACTGGCATCTTTCTGGTGCTCACCGGCTTCTTCTTTCAAAGCAGTCCAACCACCTACTCTGAAACCAGCATCAATGGCTTTTTGGCATATAGTAGTATCCTGTTGCTGCTGTTGGCGTCAGTGCTCACTATGCGTTTGCTTGCTGAAGAGAAGAAAATGGGCACTCTGGAATTATTGCTCACGGCACCGGTGAGAGACAGCGAGGTAATAATGGGGAAGTTCTTAGGTAGCCTGGGTATCCTTACGGCAATGCTGGCGCTCACCTTTTATTACCCCATTCTCTTAATGTGGTTTGGAGACCCTGATATAGGGCCCATTGCCACCGGTTACCTCGGACTCTTTCTTCTGGGCTGTACCTCCCTGGCAGTAGGATTGTTTGCTTCATCGCTGACCTCAAACCAGATCGTAGCGGTAGTGATCGCCGGGGGAATCCTCTTTGCCTTGTGGTTCATAGGCATGGCAGCCGACTTGCTTCCTGAAGCCCTGGGAGAGGTCATTGGCTACCTGTCGCTTTACTA
>JAIWFK010000143.1:0-3245 GCA_048631695.1 Calditrichales bacterium | reverse complement strand
CTACTTCAACCACATATTCGACATAGCGAACCTGTGATTGTAAAGACGACATAGTCAGCGCTATTGGATACACCTGTAGTATTTCAATGCCAGGTGGTAGCTGCTGGCTTACAGCGGCTGTGAACCAATGCGGGGAGACCCATTTGGTACAGACAATATCCATCAACTCAGCCTCACTAGTTACCTCCACCGGGAGGGGTGCCGCCAGTGATATTCGGGGGTGAGGACTAAATCCTGCTGAATAAGCCAGTGATACTCCGGCACGGTGAAGTACTCTTTGCCATAGGCGCATTATATCCAGGTGGGAGATGAACTTTACCTCTTGTCCTCGGCAGAATCTAATGCGTAGACGCTGCATGTCCTTCCTTGGTCAGTAGAATCTCCTCAATTTTTACCCCACGCATCTTTGTTATCACTAGCTTCAAGTCCTTATATCTTAGCTGTTCGCCCTGTTTGGGTATGTATCCTAAAAGGTCTAGCACGAAGCCAGCTACAGTTTCATAATCGCCCTCGGGTAGCTCCAGTTCCATCTCTTCATTGGCTTCCTCAATCCGCATGCTGCCATCAATTTGAAAGGTGTAAGCATTGATTACCTCATACTCCTTTTCCACTTCGGCTAGCTCATCTCCTACCGGACCGACAATTTCCTCGACTAACCGGCTGAGGCTGACTATGCCGGCAGTGCCACCGAACTCGTCCACAACCACGCACATCCGGTAGTTCTTATCACGCATCTCAGTAAAGAGTTCATTGATACGCTTGGTTTCGGGGGTGAAATAAGCGGGGCGGACCAGGTTATCAATGGCACTCTGGTCATTGGTAGTGCCCTTAGCCTGAGCCATAAGCACATCCTTTACCGAAAGAATACCGACCACATTATCCATATTATCCTGATATACCGGGAAACGGGATAGGGGAGATTGAGCATAGAGAGCGAGGAAATCGGCTAATTTAGAGCCTTGCTCTATACATACAACCTCAGGACGTGGCACCATGACCTCACGGACTGGTCGGTCACCAAAGTCAAACACCTTGTGCAGCATCTCCGCCTCGGCCTCCTCTACCGTTCCTTCTTTATGTCCTACTGATATCATGGTGCGGATTTCTTCCGCGCTAGCCAGAGACCTAGGCACCGTTGTCCCCCCCAACGGTTTACTAAATCCTGAGGCTATCCAACTAAGCACTACTACGAAGGGGGTAAATAGCCAGGATATTACTTCTATTGGTCGAGCATATATTAGAGATAGCCTCTCAGCGTGCTGAGTAGCTATGGTTTTGGGGGTAGTTTCACAGAATATAAGGAGAAAGATGGTTAGGCCTATGGTAGCAATGAGGATAGCCATACCCGGCTGCACTGGCAAGTATTTAATAGCCAAAGCTGTAGCCAGGGCAGCAGCGGCAGTGTTGACGAAGTTATTACCCAACAAGATGGTGGATAGGAGCTTCTCCGGTCGCTGGAGCATCTTGGCTACTCGGTCTGCCCCACTTACCTTGGTACTAACCATGTGCTCTAGCCTTATCCTCTGTAAGGCAATAAAGGCTGTTTCTGAACTGGAAAAGAAAGCTGATAAAAGAAGACAAACAAAAAGAAACACCAGATATAGTGTTTCAATAGGCATATAGCATCACCCCACTCTTTATATTGATTAAGACCCTGACTGATCCCTTACCATCATCATATCATTGGCAAATAAGTGTGTCAAAAGGAAGAAATTATCAACAACCTATCCCCCCCTGGCCCCCTTCCCCAGTACAGAGGTCGTTTATCACGGGAAGCACATGGTAAATCCGAAATTCAAAGCACTAATGACCAAAACCTAAGGAACCAAAACGCTTTTGAGTTTTGAATTTACAATTTGTTTAGGATTTAGTATTTTCTCCGAAGGAGATTAAAGATTTCACGAAAGAAGGGGGTGAGGTAGGTAAACAACCTCTGCGCCTATTTCACTAACAGTGTCTATGCTATAATCTGAAGTATGAAAATCCTGGGTATTGAGACCTCCTGTGATGAAACAGCGGCGGCGGTGGTGGAGGATGGGGTTAGAATTCTGTCCAATCAGATTGCCTCTCAGGTGGAGCTCCATGCCCGCTACGGTGGGATTGTGCCCGAGGTAGCCTCCAGACAACATATCCTGGCTATTATCCCGATACTAAAGCAGGCGATGGACGAGGCTAAGACTACCTGGGATGATTTGAATGGCATTGCGGTTACTATTGGACCAGGGTTAGCTGGCTCACTGCTGGTGGGGGTAAATATGGCTAAGGCTATTGCTTTAGCTCAGGACTTACCTATTACCGGGGTTAATCACCTTGAGGGTCATATTTATGCTAACTGGTTAACTAATTCTACTCCTCTCTTCCCCTTGGTATGCCTTATTGCTTCTGGGGGACATAGTGATCTGGTGCTGATGAGGGGGCATGGCAATTATGTGGTATTGGGGCGGACACGGGATGATGCTGCCGGCGAAGCCTTTGATAAAGCAGCCAGGATATTGGGCCTGGGTTACCCCGGTGGTCCAGCCATTGAAAAGGCGGCTAGAAATGGCAATGCTACCTCTATTCAACTACCTCGTGCCTGGCTAAAGGGGACTAACGACTTCAGTTTCAGTGGGGTCAAAACAGCCCTGCTGCGCCTGGTGGAAGGGGGTAAGGTCTCATCCAAGGCTGATGGCGCTGCCAGCTTTCAGGAGGCAGTGATTGAAGTCCTGGTTACCAAAACGGTAGCTGTAGCCAAAGAGCACGGGGTGAAGCAGATTCTACTGGCCGGTGGGGTAGCCTCAAATGAGCTACTTCGTGAATGGTTAGTGAGAAATTCACCCATTCCGGTTCGAGTTCCCGAGCCGGTGTTATGTACTGATAATGCGGCTATGATTGCTGCCTGCGGCTACTATCACTTCCAGGCAGGCAAGGTGGACGGCTTAGACTTAGATGTGGTGCCCAGCCTCAGGCTGGCTTAAAGGGCAGGAGTTACATTTGCCCTGAGTGCATAGGGTATTATAGATATGGATCAGCCCTTGTTGCCGCTGGGCTGAATTGACTAGTCTTCTGCTTAGCTTAAGCTGGCTGGTCATATGCCTTTCTATTGAGTTCACTACCAGTTTAGGATAGCAATAATAAAGGTCTAAGGCTTTTATCTCAATTTCTAATTGGGAGGTAAGCCGGCCCCAAGCAACCGTGAAGGGGAGGAGTACATTTACAGCAATAACAGCAGCTCGACTACTACCGAGAAGGGTTGGACTTTTTAT
>JAIWFK010000142.1:0-3264 GCA_048631695.1 Calditrichales bacterium | reverse complement strand
TTACCAGCACCTAGAAGACGACGGGCGAGGATATATAGGGCAACACAGGATGGTAACTTCCACCAGTAAGATACCGGCGTCAGGATGATAAAAGCAGCCAGGTGAAGCAGTAAGTAGACCGGTATTATCAGCCTCGCTATCTTTTTGAATCTGTTCGTTTGCTCAATCCTTCCAATCTCAGATAATTGGGATAACCCTAAAGCAAGACCTATACATATTGCCCCTATGGTAGGATAAAAATAGAAAATGTAGCTTATTCTATCGGTGATAAGGCTTGCCGGTACCCAGATTAAGTAGGTACAGGTAAACCAGCACAGGCTGAAAACAGCGGCATTGTTACCTTTTATTGCCCTGAAGGTTATATATAATACCACAGGAATAATGAGAGCCCAGATACTCGGGCTAATCATCCCAATGTAGTGAGGGTCTATCCAGTAGGTTAGTATCTCAGGGCGTAATATCCAATCCCAGGGACGACTGAGCATTTCTGAGGGATGCTGGGCAAAGGTAGACAGGCTTGATATTCTAAGCATCGTCCCCGTCTGGACAAAGGGATTGAAAGACGGATGCCAACTAGCATTACGCCAAATGATAAGCTCAAACAGGGGCATTAGGAGTAAGAATGATACTGGTGCTAATAGCATTGAGGATAAAAATTTCATGGGGCGTACCCTCTTGCTGAAAAACCAGTGTAGTAGTATCACTGGCAGTGCCAGAGCGCCACTCAGCTTAGCTAGAGCACTCAGCCCTATTGATAGGCCTGAAAGTAGATACCGTCCCCTGAGATAAAGCCAAAATGAGCCTAGCATGAAAGCTAGGCTGTAGACATCTAGCATAGCCACACTAGCCTGAACGAAGCTCAGGTTTTCAACAGACATTAGGAAAGTGGCTAAGAAAGATACTTTTTTAGATATGCTCAACTGGCGACAGATAAGGTAAAAAAGAACAATGCAAATCGCTCCAAATAAAACCGCGAAAAACCGCCAGCCAAAGGGATTATCACCAAACAGGAACATGCCAAAGGCGATGAACAACTTGCCTAGAGGTGGATGTTCTATATGCCATGTGCCCTCACCCTGTAGAATATGTCTAGCGTCAGTAACATAGTATTGCTCATCAAAGAGAGGCTCATTTGGCTGCATAATGGTGCTGAAGTGCATAATCAATGTGATTAGCACTAACAGGCAAAGCCCTGTATATTCCCAACTGCCCAATCGATACAGTAATTTTTTTACTATTTCCATGTCCACCATATATTAAAAAGGTAATTCCATAGAGTGGCCGCCGCTATTCCACAGAGGTTGGACAGGAGGTAATATACGCCGATGACCTCGGTGAGCAACCAGAGTACCCCCATATTAATTGCCAGACCAGCCAAACTCACCAGGTTGAATTTTAACAGCCGGCTGAAAAATGGTTTCGCTCCGCGTAAGCGACGGTCGGGGAAAGTGAAGAAATCGTTGAGGATAAAATTGGAGACAATAGAGGTCTCGATGCTGATGGCTGCTGATAAAAGATAAAAGAGACCAGCAAATTCTGTCAGTAGCCACAACAGTCCTATATTAACCAGTACACCACTTAGCCCGACCAAACAGAACTTGGCGAACCTTAGAAGCTCTCCCGTTCTCCTCATAAGACTATAGATATGTTTCAGATAGTCTATTTGTTGTCGGGCATTCAGTTTGCTTTCCCCACTACCCCTCGTTCTAAAAATATAGCCAACTTCGGCTACATCCTGGAATTCACCCTCTATGAGTATTTCTAAAAGTATCTTATAACCAGTTGGCCTCAGGTCAGCATTGGCTACTACCCGCCTATTGAGCATAAAGAAGCCTGATACTGGATCCTTAACCTTTCTGGTTGATGGCAGCAGTAGGTGGGCTAGGAATATAGCTCCTTTTGAGATTATCCTCCTGGTTAGCCCCCAGCCCTCACAGCCTCCCCCTTCTACATAACGACTAGCGATGGCCACATCAGCTCCGCTCCCTAGTTCCCTAACCAGGTGAGGAATAACCTCAGGCGGATGCTGTAAATCGGCATCCATTACTCCTATTACCTCACCCTCTACATACCCCAGTCCATCAACCACCGCTGAGGCCAAACCTCTCTTGTTCTTGCGCACAATTACTTTAACCGGGTATTGGGGTGATAAAGCCGCAGCCAGCTCAGCGGTGCCATCGCTACTGTCATCGTCAATGAAAACAACCTCGTACTCATAGTTAGATAGTGCCTGGTCAATCCGTTTAACCAGAGCAACGACATTATCCCTTTCATTGTAAGTCGGGATGATGATAGAGATAGCTGTGCTCATTAAGCAAAGACTCCTGTAATACCTATATATCTAATTTTCCTGTTTGAACCGAAGTTACTAGGAGATTCTACCACAATCATTTCACTTTATGTTCAGGAATAAGAAATAAAAGTAACAAGCAGCTTTAGGTTGCTGATAGATAGAAGCCCAGATTGTGCAGTTGGCGGTAACAAAAGCTATTTTATTTAACCAGGCGTCAAGAATAGGCTCCTATGCTTCTCCCCAGCCCTTTTACTAACTGCATTCTATAGCTATTTGTCCACTTGCCATCCTGGTTTAGCTGGTTCTCTTGACACAGGGAACAGTGAGTGTAAAATGGTGTACATAGTGAAGCGTTGGGAGCTTAATTAGGGAGGTACAGAATGATTGATTGGACACCTATAACGGATTGGCTGTTGCAGCATGGTACACGTATTCTTGTCATATTACTTATAGGAATCGGGCTGCTGTTTGCCTTGAATAGGGTTATCCCACCACTAATACGCCGTAGCATTATTAAGACCAAAGGGGAAAGCAAGGAGGGAATCAAGAGAAGGACGGATACCCTTACCTCTGTTTACATAGGAGTAGCGAAGTTTGTCATTCTGACGATGGCTTTCTTCATGATCCTATCTGAATTCGACATAGATATTACGCCGATATTGGCTGGCTTAGGGATTGCTGGTATAGCTGTAGGCTTTGGTGCTCAGTACCTGATAAGAGACCTTATCGCCGGCACCTTCATCATCCTGGAGAACCAATATAGGATAGGGGATTGGGCTAGGATAGCCGATGTCTCTGGTACCGTAGAGGAGATAAACTTGAGGAAGACAGTACTCCGTGACCTGGATGGCACAGTCTACTATATACCCAATGGTGAGATCAGGGTAGCCTGCAACTTTACCAGACGCTTTGCCAGGATCAACTTCAATATCTCGGTAGGCTATGGCACTGACCTCGACCACGCCGTAAGC
>JAIWFK010000141.1:0-3296 GCA_048631695.1 Calditrichales bacterium | reverse complement strand
AAAGTAGGGGGAGAGGGATAAGCCCAGTGAGAAGAAGGGCTAAGGGTAGACCAAACTTTGACCCCAAATAAATGCCAACCACCCAGGCACAACTAAGATAGATAAGTGTCAATATTCTCCATCCTCGTCAAGCTGGAACAGTCTTTCAGAACTTTTTAGTGGTCTTGTTAGTCGGCTACAGTAATAAGGTGTTTAATATTCTCGTATGTAGTTGACCCTATGCCTTTTACTTTGATTAGTTCATTAATGTTGTGAAATAGACCATTTTGAAGTCGATAGTCAACGATAGCCTGAGCCCTAATTTCACCAATGCCAGGCAGCGCTTGTAGCAGCCATACTTCAGCTCGGTTAACATCTATTTGTTGCGGCTGATATTCCTCTTCTATCTCGGGTATGTTGAGTTCAAGCCCATGAAGATTGGCATTGCTACTAATTCCACCAGCAGCTTGAATAATATCTCCGATGCTGTCTCCGGTTTTTAAAGGATAGAAACCAGGGTTAGTAACAGCACCACTGATGTAAATCTCACCTTCTAACTCATGGCTGGGCAGCGTAGAAATCTCTATAGGCTGGTTTGGGCTGTATCGTGACCAAACGATTACACTACCAGCAGCAATGATAGCAATTAGGAGAATAATAACCAGCATCCAACAATTGTTAGGCTTACTTATTTTCATGGAAAGCCTCCTAGCACTGACTGTATTCCAGTATAACACCACTCTAAATAATAATGGGCAGTGAATTATATACTCATTGCCCAGTATTATTCTCTCAACCTGAAATTAGTTATCGGTAACTGACCTATAATTCAGATTTTTAGATTTCAATGCCAGTCAGGGCAGTTCGTAGTGCTTCTTCTGAGTTCTGAGAGGTAACAGCTATAATCCGGTCTTCCGCTTGAAAGGTAGTATTCATATTGGGGATAATAGGCTTCTGTTGCTTACGAAGAAGGAGAAACAAAGAACTTTGCTCAGGTAGGGAAATCTCTCTCACTGTTTTGCCTACCGCAGTTGACTCAGGAAGGATTTTCACCTCTACAATCTCCAATCCCTTGTCTCTGATGGATAATAAGTGGGTCAAGGGATGCGTTGGCACTTCTTCTTCTATAGACTCAAGGATGATATTAGTACTACTTATAGTAACATCAATACCCAATTTCTTGAAAATAGACTCATTCTTTGGATTATTGATGCGAGCTATGGTCCGGGGTACATTAAATTTATGCTTGGCTACTTGGCAGGCAACCAGATTGTCTTCATCGTCACCGGTTACAGCGATGAGCATATCAGCCCGCCCAGCCCCTAGTTTTTCCAAGGTAGATGCCTCACAGCCATCCTCTCGGACACAAATACTACCAAGGTCATTACAAATAAATTCACACCTAACTGCATTCTTTTCCGTTACTAGTATTTCATGCCCTTCATCTAGTAGGGCTTTGGCTAGGTGGTAGCCTACCTTACCTCCACCAACAATAATAATATACATATTTCCACCTCAGCTCTCTAGCTTATCCTTTAAAATTTGGGCAAATATTGTGGTTGGGCTAAACGCTTCTAGCCCCAGGGTGGTGTATAACTCCCGGCGTAAGGGGTCATAGATACGGCATATTACCCGGGGCACATTGAAGATATGCTTGGCGACTTGAGCTGCCATGACATTACGGTTGTCTCCCTGGGTTACAGCAACAAAGGCATCTGCTTCCTCTATGCCTGCCTTCCGGAGTGCGTCCTCATCAATGCCGTTACCAAGCAGGGCTGTGCCATTAAAGGTAGAAGATAATCTTCGGAAACTATAAGAATCGGTGTCCAAGACAGTAACCAAATGCCCTTCGGCATCCAGCAGCATAGCTAACTGAGCCCCTACTCGTCCACAGCCCATAATAACAATATTCATATAGTAACTCGGTTACAAAATAGGTTGGTGATATAGTATAACACGGCAGGGAGCATTTTTCAGCACATAAGGCACCACATCACCGAGGCTAAACTGACCGAAGCGCCTCTCGTAGGTAACACCCATTAAGATTAGGTCAACCTCTCGTTCTACGGCTTCATCAACAATAGTTGATGCCAGCTCACGGGCTTGAAGTAGGTCTGTCACCACCTCACAGTCCTGTTCTTTAGCAACAGCTTCTATATGAGCTAATATAACTTCAGCCTTTCTAATCTCGGATTCAATTTCAGCATCTAGTGGTAGGGCACGCTCTACTGCAATTACATAAAATGCCCAGATTTCAGCTTTATCCTTTTTAGCTAGCCGGCAGGCTAGCTTTATTGCTTCTTCATCAGCTTCGGTGCCAATTACCGGCACTAAAATCTTGTGAAACTCCATTATTTTTTATTTCCATTCATTATTAAGCAAAGGATATTATAATCTTCTTTTCAAAAATCTACAATATACTTCTGTAAGTTATTATTGATTTAGCGCCACCTCCAAAAGGAGGGGGCAAAGAGCACCAATATAGTAAAAAGCTCAAGACGACCAGCCAGCATGCATACTATAAGAACAATCTTACCGAGGGAAGGAATACAGAGATAATTTGCCGACGGTCCTACCAAACTAAAGCCGGGGCCGACATTTCCCAGGGTGGCAGCAACGGAAGATAAGGCAGTCATGTGGTCTAGCCCCATAGCACTCATCACCAAGAAACCTACGATAAGGGTAGCCAAGTATAAAATAGACATGCCAATAATTCCAGATATGACCCTCTCTGACAATACATTCCCTCCAATTTTTATAGGAATGACCGCCCTTGGGTTAAAGGCAAGCAAAATTCGGCGATAGGTATACTTTGATAGTACTAAAAGCCTAACAACCTTTAGTGCACCCCCCGTTGAACCTGCTGAAGCCCCAATTATCATCAGGACAAGTAAAACCGACTTTGAAAAAGTTGGCCAAATATTAAAATTAGCCGTTGTAAAGCCGGTTGTCGTCATAATAGACACGGCTTGAAAGCTGCTGTATCTGAAGGCTTCACCAAAAGATAGCCCCATATTCCTTGTTAGGTCCACGGCAATGACAAGAAAAGCCCCAATGAGGAGAGCAATATAAAGCCGAAACTCAGGATTGCTGAAGAGGTGCCCGGGTTGGCGCTTCCATAAGAGAAAGTAATATAGTCCAAAATTTATTCCTGCCATCGCCATGAAGAAAATAATGATGTATTCAACGAATAAGCTATTATAAGCACCTATGCTTAAATTATGAGGGCTGAAACCTCCGGTAGGCATAGTGCTGAAGGTAACGGTTAACGCATCAAATACAGGCATCCTAGCTAGGCAGAGTAAGATAAACTCTAG
>JAIWFK010000140.1:0-3296 GCA_048631695.1 Calditrichales bacterium | reverse complement strand
ATAAAGCCTAGGGCTATAGAAGTCACCATAAGATGGATGATGGTGGCTCCCCCTTTAATTATTAGACACTGGGGTAGACTCTGGGGTAGACGCTGTAAAATGCCACGGCGACGCACAAAACCTGCTATTTTATAGATTTTTAGATAGACGATATTAACTATACGGTAGAGAATATCGGTTCCTTTATCTAGAGGCTGGAAAATACCGCGGTAACACACAAGCCCAACTATGCCGGTGACCAGGAAAGCGACAACCAGAGCTAGTGGCAAACCTAATCCTGCTTGCTCAGCTACTAAATAGCCAATATAAGCACCTAAGGTAATAAACTCAGCGTGAGCAAAATTAGGGAAACGAGATAGACCATAGATTAAGGTAAGCCCTACAGCTCCAATAAGATACAAGCTGCCAGTGATAGCTGAATTAAAAAATACCTGTGCCCAGTTAACTGTCATCCCTAATCAAGTTAAGCTTTATTTCTGGGTATTACTCACTGAGTCAATCTATTTGGTGAGTATATCTTATGTTGAGGGTAAAATCAATCTACCTTGGTCTATAACAGTAATCTAGCAAGTTTTTCAGCTAGCTTTACAACCCTTGTCTAAAAATATCACCTAGTGATACAATCAGAAAGAAGAATTTTAATTAAATAGAATAATGAATATAGCACGAATTGTCTTTGGGATACTTTATCTTGGCGGAGCTGTAGCTAATACTACCCTAACTATACTCAACGGAACAGAGTTTTACTATAGTTTCGCTGATGCGGCACTGATACCTTTCTACCGGGAAGCCTGGGCAATATTGATAGTCCCCAACATGACCCTCTTTATTGCATTACTGATAACCTTTGAGATTACCTTAGGGCTGCTGTTTATTATTAAGAGACGGTTTATGAAGATAGCTCTTATCATAGGTATTATTTTCTGCCTCGGGACGGCACCGTTTGGTCTTCAAGCTATTTATATCAACATACCTTTAAGCTTGATACAGGCGTTCCTGCTTTGGAGAGAACTCCACTAAAGCACCACTACGAAGGAGGCTTAGATTAAACATAAATAGGGGAATACTGAATCCGCTTCGTTAAGAGAAAAGGCACAGAATTTCCATCTGTGCCTTATTATTTCTTGGTAGCGGGGGTTGGATTCGAACCAACGACCTTTGGGTTATGAGCCCAACGAGCTTCCACTGCTCCACCCCGCGCCATTCCATTTGAAGTATACCCATTAGCCAGATGGGATGTCAAGGCACTGTGCTTGTTCATATGATTAGTGACACATCTCTCTTCTTTCAAGGCATACAAGGTAGTGAAGATTTCCCTCTATTTTCGTTATCGGCGAGATACACACCCTCTCGTCATTGCGAGTCCTTCTGTTCATCCTTCACCCTTTGGTGAAGGATAAAGGACGAAGCAATCTCGGAGGAGGGGAACAACCATGAGATTGCTTCGTCCCCATTCGCTTCGCTCAGGGCTTCGGCCGCTCCTCGCATGTATGAAAGCTCCGATAAAGTGTACTACATTCTGAGTAACGTAGTGTCCCCAGTCTATCTGATCGAAATCAGCGGCACCTGAAATTTTAGCCAGAGCTAGCTTCGGCTGAAGCTAGCGGTAAAGAGCCCGGTTCAACCTTCCCTTCCTTTTTCAATTTCGCCCGGTTTTTCTTTCCCCGACCACCAGGCTTTAAGGCGGGCTATGACCTCTTTCTCGTATCCCTGGTTACTTGGGGTGTAATAATGCTTGCCCTGAAGGGAATCGGGCAGGTTTTGTTGCTGAACAAAGTGTCCCGAATAGTCGTGAGCATACTTGTATCCCTTGCCATAGCCTATGTCTTCCATTAAAGGTGTTACCGGGTTGCGTAGGTGAAGAGGCACTGAGCCACTAGAGCCATGCCTAATCTCCTCCTGAACCAGGGAGTATGCCCGCTCCAGGGAGTTACTTTTAGGGGCTGTAGCCAGGTAGACGGCCGCCTCAGCTAGAGCTAGGTTGCCCTCAGGCATGCCGATGAAGTGGACTGCCTGCTGAGCCGCCATGGCTATCACCAATGCTTGTGGGTCAGCCATACCTACATCCTCGGTGGCAAAGCGAACTAACCGACGGGCAATATACAGTGGGTCTTCCCCAGCCTCTAGCATCCTTGCCAGCCAGTATAGGGAGGCATCTGGGTCTGAGCCTCGCATTGACTTATGAAGGGCTGAGATGAGGTCATAGTGTTGCTCTCCTGCTTTATCGTAACGCAAAGCTCGGTGCTGAATAGCATCTTCAATAATAGCCAGTGAAATATAGCGCTTCCTGTCAGCATCAGGCGGCGTAGTTAGGGCTACCATCTCCACGGCATTAAGAGCAACTCGGGCATCACTATTTGACATAGTGATAAGATGACTCAACGCATCAGCAGGCAGCTCCAAATTGAATCTACCCAGACCATGCAATCTGTCCTTTAGTGCCCTCAATATTATTATACGAATTTCATCATCGGTAAGAGGGTTCAGGATAAAAACCTGACAGCGGGACAGAAGGGAAGAGATAACCTCAAAAGAAGGATTTTCAGTAGTAGCGCCAATAAGGGTGATGGTGCCATCCTCAACGAAGGGTAGAACCGCATCCTGCTGAGCTTTGTTGAAGCGATGAATCTCATCTATAAACAGGATGGTTTTCTGCTGATACATTTTACGGCGCTCTTTAGCCTCTTCTATTATCCGGCGAAGGTCAGCCACACCAGCACTAACAGCACTTATCGGGCTGAAGTGTGAATCGGTGGTATTGGCAATAATGTAAGCCAGGGTGGTCTTACCACTGCCGGGCGGACCCCACAGGATAATTGATGGTAGCTGACCCGATTCAATAGCCTTTCTCAGCACATGCCCTTCACCTACCAGGTGACCCTGCCCGACAAAGTCGTGGAAGGTAGCCGGTCTCATCCTGGCTGCCAGCGGTGCCTCTTCTTCCTTCTGTTTCCCAAATTGATGCTCAAACATATCCATGATACCAACCTCACCCCCTTTATCCCCCTCTCCTTTGAAGGAGAGGGGGAGGTTATGGGAGAGGGGCTTCGCCCCTCTAAAACTCCCACCATTATATTCTCTATGAATTGTTGGATTTTAAAAAGTCGTTTTCGGCTGGCCTCTATTTAAGAGCCTCATACTTTGATGCGTTTGAAAGATGTCAGCCCCTGATGGAGAGAGACCATCCCTGATAAAATCCACGTTCATTAAGGTTTTATCTACTAATGAGCATACTCTATGAATGGAGAGATGTTTATGAATATCGAGTAGACTTATGTCCCCTTGCCACGAGACAA
>JAIWFK010000139.1:0-3350 GCA_048631695.1 Calditrichales bacterium | reverse complement strand
CAATTCTTGTGGAATGCCATAGTTGACGAAATTGATGGCGAAGATTTGGTTAGGAGAATTAAGCTCCGTGAGGTGAAAACAGGAGAAAAATCCATTCTGGAGGTAGCTGGAGTCTTTATATCTATCGGACTCAAACCTAGCACCGGCTATTTGAAGCGCATTTTGCCTTTGGACCCTGCTGGTCATATTATAACCAATGATAAAATGGAGACCAAGATACCCGGTATTTTTGCTGCTGGCGACATACGTCATGACTCTGCCAGACAAGCAATAACCGCTGCCGGTGATGGTGCTACCGCTGCTATCTTTGCCGAGCAGTTCCTTTCCTGATAACCTTTCACTTCACCACCAGATGAAGTATAATTACGAAAGGAATAATTATGAAGGTCATTTTTATGCAAGATGTGCCCAATGTGGCTAAAGCCGGTGAGATAAAAGAAGTAGCCAATGGCTATGGTAGAAACTTTCTCATCCCTAAAAAGCTAGCCTTGTTAGCTGAGTCTCCAGCTAGAATCAAACAGGTTAAAATGAAAGTCCAGAGTCAGGCTGATACCCACGCTGACTTAATTCTACTAGCTCAGCAACTAGAAGGCAAAGAGATTACCCTAAAAGCTCGGGCTGGAGCCAAGGACCGTCTTCATGGCTCAATCACCAGTGCCGATATTGCTACCGAACTAAACGACAGCGCTGGATTGGTTATTGATAAAAGGAAGATAGAGTTAGCCGAGCCTATCCGTCAACTCGGTAGCTATGAGGTAGCCATTAGACTAGCTAAGGATATAATACCCAAGATTAAGGTTACCGTCACCGAAAAGGAAACGGACTGAAGTGTATGGCGAGAAGCTGCCACCCCATGACATTGATGCTGAGGAAGCGGTTGTCGGTTCCCTGTTGATAGACGGTGCCGCTATCTACAAGATTGCTACCTTTCTTCAGAAGGAAGATTTCTATCATGAACAAAGTCAATGGATATATAGAGCATGCCTATCGCTTTACCAGTACGATGAGGCGATAAACCAAATCACAGTAGCTCAAGAGCTGGCTCGACAAGAAAAACTAGAGGCGTGTGGCGGTGCTGCCTATTTAAGCCACCTAATATCCAATTGCCCTACCTCCCTTGATATTGAGCACTATGCTAAAATTGTTTATCGTCTGTCAGTGATGCGCCGCCTGATTACTGCTGCTAATCAAATTGCGGCAATAGGTTATGAAGCCAACCCAGATGTTGAGGACAGTCTCGGGCGGGCGGAAAGCATCCTGTTCAAACTGCGTCGTGGACAGGGTGCCCGAGATTTGATGCATATCCGCCAGGTACTGGACAAGTACTTTGAGGTGGCGCCTACCTCACCCGAGGAACGTCCTGAGGAGTTGCCTTATGTGCTCTCCAGTTATACCGGTCTGGATGAATTCCTAGGCGGGTTTCAGCGCTCTGAACTGATAATCGTTGGTGGCAGACCCAGCATGGGTAAAACCAGCCTGATTCTCAACATCGCCCGAAATGCCGCTGTGGAGCAGGGAGCTTGCGTGGCTCTATTTAGCCTGGAGATGGCACGGGATTCACTAGTCTTACGTCTGCTGTCTAGCGAATCTGGAGTCAATTCAAAAAGGGTTCGTCAACATACAGGATATGGCAAGGAGAGGGAAGAGTATATGGGGTGGGAAGATGAAGAAAGGCGGATTATGGAGGCTACCGGTGTCCTGTCTGAATCACCAATTTATGTTGATGATACCCCTATGCTGCGTATGGCGGAAATGCGAGGTAAAGCTGTTCGCCTAAACTCTGAGCGCGGTATTAACCTCATTATCGTTGACTACATGCAACTGATGCTGGGAGACAGAAAGTTCGATAACCGAGTTCAGGAGGTCAGTGAAATCTCCCGTTCCCTGAAGGGACTTGCCCGTGAGCTCAATGTGCCGGTGCTGGCGGTATCACAGCTCAGCCGTGCCCCGGAGGGACGGGCGTTACATGAACCCCAGCTTTCCGACCTGAGGGAAAGTGGCAGCATTGAACAGGATGCTGACGTTGTTCTGTTTATCTATCGTGACGAACTACATTATCCGACCAGGGAAGCTTGGGAACTTGCCCACCAGGGTGAACAATACCCACCGCCGGCTGATATTATAATTGCCAAACATCGCAATGGACCTACCGGTAGGATAAAATTGCGTTTCAGATATAACCTGGCCAAGTTTGAAAATATTGGTAGCGAAGAGCCAAGCTTGCTATGAAAGAGTTCACCGGTTTCCCAGCCAAGATGCAGTTCACCCCTCTGCCCGATCTTTTTTTCAGTGCACTATTGCCACAAATCAGCGATATTGCTGAACTGAAGCTAACCCTCCACATTTTTAAGGTGATTTACCGAAAGCGGGGTTATCCCCGTTTCATCACGTATAGAGAGCTCTTAGGTAACGCCAGCCTAATGAGTAGTCTTAAACAGGCAGCAAAACCACCCGACGAGGTGCTACATACAGCCCTGGAGACAGCTACGCACCGGGGAACTATCCTTCATATTGTGCTGGATAGAGATGGATTAGCCGAGGACGTTTACTTCCTCAATACTGAAAAAGATAGACAGATCGTAACCAAGATTCAAAGTGGCGAACTTTATCTACCTGGGCTGAAATCCGGGGAACAGCCCTATATCCAGCCTGAGGAGCAACGTGATATCTTCACCCTTTACGAAGAGAACATCGGTATGCTAACCCCCATGATTGCTGATGAGCTGCGTGAGGCCGAAAAAGTCTATCCCGTAACTTGGATTAAGGATGCTATCAAAGAGGCGGTCTCTCTTAGCAAGCGAAACTGGAGATATATTGCCAAGATTCTAGAGCACTGGTCAACGGAAGGTAAAAGTGATGGAACATATAGGCGAGATTCTGCGCCGAAGACAAGCCCAGACAAGTACAACAAGCAAAAATATGGACACATGGTCAGGCACTGAAGAGCCAGAAGAATCGTCGTCAAAATCAAACTGCCCAATCTGTAAAGGGACGGGATTTGTTCATCCTCTTCTACCATCGGGGAAACCGGATTTTAGCCGGGTAGTTACCTGCCGATGCATCCGGGAAGAGCTAGATAAAGAGCACCAAGCTCGTTTACAGAGATACAGCGGTCTCGCCAAGCTACACAGAACCATGATATTTGATAATTTTGACCTGAAAAGGGTTAATCTACTACGAGAACAACGTCAGAACCTGGAAATGGCCCTCGATTCAGCCGTAAACTTTGCCCACTCTCCCGATGGCTGGCTAGTGTTACAGGGGGAGACCGGATGTGGTAAAACCCATCTGGCAGCGGCTATCGCTAATTTTGCCGTCGGGTTAGGAGTACCCACAATTTTCATCACCGT
>JAIWFK010000138.1:0-3386 GCA_048631695.1 Calditrichales bacterium | reverse complement strand
CCAGGGTGATGAGAAGGGCGATTATAGAAACGGTGCGCAAAGGAGGAACGAGCTTTGATTCAAACCATGCTGTGCCTCTTCTTTTAATCGACTGAGTTCTGGTAAAGTAGCCACATAAAAGGGGAACGCAGATATAGACTGCTACTGAAAAGGCGATAGTCGCCCAAGGTATGATAATTCCTGAAATGCCTAACAGGAACTGAGCCAACGGGGCATAGAGAACCACCATTGATAGTGAGTTTACAGCGGTCATTACCAAGGTATGTGCCATATTCCCCTTTGCCAGGTAGCTCCACATCAAAACCATAGCCGTGCACGGAGCAACTCCGAGGAGAATCATTCCCGCTTGGTACTCCTGGGCAATCTCAGGAGATAGGAAACCTTTGAAAACCACGCCCATAAATAGCCAGGCAAAGAAGGCCATGGTAAAGGGCTTTATTGCCCAGTTGGCAACAAGGGTGGTAATTATCGGCTTTGGGGTTCTGACTGCCTTTACCACCTGGCTGAAATCTATCTGCACCATTATGGGATAGATCATTAAGAACAGACAGATAGCAACCGGGATAGAGACATTGGCAACAGTTAGCCCACCTAATATATCAGAGACTTGAGGGAAAGCTTTCCCTATCCCTATCCCAGCGCCAATGCAGAGTGCCACCCATAGACTCAGATACTTTTCCCAAATCCCGAGTCTTCTCTCTCTTTCTTGACCCATATTGTGCCTCATTTCCTCACTTATATGCTTTCACCGTAATGCTCATAAGCTTCTCCATTGTCTTGCTTTCCGTGGCCTCTACATAAAACTCTCTCTTAGATACTACCTGCACATCTCCAAATCCAGCTTTTCTTATCTCGCCCAAGTATTCTTGTCGCTCTAGAGCCCCAGCAATACACACTGTCCAGGCATCAGGGTCACGCTTTATCTCGTCGGGGAGCGCTCTTTCAGCAACTATATCGGAAACTATGAGCCTTCCCCCGTACTTTAGGACTCGGTAAGCCTCCTGGAATACTTTAGATTTATTAGGGGAGAGATTGATAACGCAGTTACTGATAATAACATCCATAGATTTATCACCAATGGGAAGCTCTTCAATTTCTCCTAGGCGAAACTCTACATTCTCATAACCATAACTCTCAGCGATGTCTTTTGCCTTCTCTACCATCTCCTTTGTCATATCAACCCCAATGACCCGTCCTGTGGGGCCAACCTTGCCGGCTACTAAGAATACATCTATCCCCGCTCCCGACCCTAAATCTAGGACTACCTCACCTGCTTTTAGGTCTGCTATAGCGGTGGGGTTACCACACCCCAAACCCACAATCACCTCTTCTGGGATATTCGCCAAATCCTCTGCCAAGTATCCGATAGCCTCAGCTTGGGACAAGGGACTAACTCCGCAAGCACAACTTGGGCAGCAGCTCTGTTGGTCTTGCCTAGCTATCTGGGCGTATCTCCCCCGCACCAGCTCCTTGATTTCCTTCTCCTTCATAATTTACCTCCTGACACTTACACAACGATAGCTCTATCATCAGGGCTTCGGTATCAATAATCAACCTGGCTAATCTGTCATCCATGATTTTATAGTAGACCTTTTGAGCTTCTTGCCTGTCCTTTACAATGTTGCATTCCTTAAGGGCTCTCAAGTGGTGCGAAATCAGGGATTGTTCCTTGTTCAGAGCCACGGCAAGTTCACCAACACACCTCTCGCCTTCAGCTACCAGCTTGAGTATTTGGAGTCGCGTAGGCTCCCCAATACACCTCAGAAATCTTGCCTGCTTTTCCTCTGCTGTCATATGAGCCCCCGTTTATATAAATTATAGTTCATATATGGAGTAATGTCAATAAATTTCATCCCTAAATTTGAGGGGTAGGTCTGTGTCTTTGACTTCTAATGATCCTTGAGCATGCACCTGTACATAAACAACAGCAGCACAGGCTATAGTAGATTATTAAGGGGTATAGTGGAGGGCTTCATAGATTCAAAGATAGTCTCTCTTTCAAGGGGAAGAAGGATTAAGGGTGTGGGGTTGACGAACAATCTCTTGTGCAGACATATAGCTGATTTTTACCTCTCCCCAAAGCCCCATATTATCATCCTTAATGATTATTACTCCCAGTAAGCCTTCAATGCCTTTAGCAAATTCAATACCGCTCGGGATGTCTTTAGACTCGGTAATCAAGTTACCTATGGCGGTGGCAGCAGCATCAGCTACAATAGCCGATTTAGAAAGCGCTATAACTGCGTCGGCCTTCCCATAACTCAGAGAATGCCCCACCATACCTGAAGAGGTGCAAATTCCTAATGGTGTATCCTCACCATTGATTTTCAGACCGATTTTACCGGTCAAATTCGATTCACCAGCGTAAATCCCTACCAGCCTTTCTCTAAGGCTTTTCATGTATATATCGCCTCCATTTTCTACAATTATCTCTGGCGAAAAGACTAATAATTCATTACCAATAAATTCAGCTATAGCACCAGCCACCGAAGCCATGGGACCAATTCCAACTCTCGCTGTTGATTCTGCCATTGACTTGATAATGTGCGGGGCGTCATCATCAACTGAAACTGGTTCGAGAGAAGTTAGAAAGGTAGGGTGCTGCTCAATATACCTTTCCAATATGTTACGATACTTTAATACTAGTTTGTAGGCTTTCCTTTGGAGATTAGTTGAGGCACGAATATATAAATCCGTTTCCTTCACCACTATATTAAAAGAGATTAAGTCTTTGGCTTTGACCCAATGGCGGTAGTCTCTCCGCTCATACATTAACTAGAAGTGAACCTCCATTGCTCTGGGGGGACAAGCCTTAATACACAGTCCGCAAGCCAGGCATTTGTCGTCATAGAATTTAACTAGCCTGGTCAAAGGCTCGATTTCAAAAGCACCGGTGGGGCAAATAGTTATACAAACACCACAGTGAGTACACCTTTCCTCATTGCGAATAATATTTTGGCTAAGTGATTGAATTCTTACCCCGGTTTTAGTCAAATACTTGATACCTTCATCGTATTCAGTTTGCTCTCCAATTAGTTCTATTACCATTAGTCCTTCTTCATCTGGAGTGACTGATGCTTTTAATATGTTAAATTCAAGGTTGTAATCCTTGATGAGCCGGTATACTATAGGTCGGTCTACCAAACGCCTGGGAAAATGCAGGACTATTCTTTTCGAAACAGTCATTTCTACCACCTCTATTATAAATAATATCTTATTCCTCTATTGGACGCTCTTTAAGTGGCTTAAAGACTATGCCAAGCCTAACCTATCGCCTCGTGGCTTTGAGCGGTACGAAAGCATAGCACGGATACATCTTATACCCAGTCTCGGCAACATATCATTAACGCAGTTACGGTCAGAGCACCTCCAAGCGCATTATTCCG
>JAIWFK010000137.1:0-3389 GCA_048631695.1 Calditrichales bacterium | reverse complement strand
ACTCAAATTAACAGTATAGGCGATACGCATATCTCACGGTAGAGTAAGCATCGCTCGTTATGTGAAACTCAGTTGGTTGTTTTTTGTTTACTTGACAATAGGATTGCAGTATCGCAATATTCTTTTTCGAGGATAATGAGCCAGGTAGTCCACTTAATGCATTTGCACTTTGGATATCATTGTTCGACGATAAATATGTAAAGGAGTTGAGCTCGCAGCATGGGTAAGAAATTGAAGACACTATATACGGATATTGTAGTAGTCGGAGCCGGCTCCGGGGGCTGCACTATAGCCAGAGAATTATCAAAAAAAGGGAAAAAGGTAATCCTTATAGATAAAGGTGTGTACAGCAAGATGTTTTACGGTTCGCTGCTAGCACCCATACGGTATATGGAGAAGTATGGTTTCCTTTACAGAACCATTGAGGGCGATTGGATTGTGCAGGGCAAAGGCTTCGGTGGGGGGACTCTGATATATGCTGGCTCGGCATTCATGCCAGATACAGAGAAATGGAAGCAGTATGGTGTTGATTTAACCGGATACTTAGACGAAGCAAGGAAAGACTGCTGGGTAAACAAAATTCCAGAGGACTATCTTGGTGAGGGGTCCAAGCGGCTTCTACATGCGGCCCAGGAGCTTGGCTACGCTTGGGAAGTAATAGATAAATTCGTCGACTTGGAGAAGTGTAAGCCAGACTGTCCCATGTGTCCGTATGGCTGTCCCAGGGGCGCTAAGTGGACAGGAATGTTTTTTGCTGAAGAAGCGGAAAGAAATGGTGCTATTTTACTTCCCAAGGTGGAGGTTAGAGACATCATTATTGAAAATGGTGTCGCAGGCGGGGTACGAGCTAAAGGAAGCAATGGCCAGGAATATGAGATCAACAGCAAGGTAGTAGTATGTGCTGCCGGCGGTATAAGTACAGCCCGCATAATGAAGAGATCGGGATTCAATGATGCCGGCAGGTGGTTCACAGGAGACCCGGCGATTATGGTCTTCGGTTATTTAAAAGATGGAAAAGGTGGTATGCGTGATATACTATTTGCCGTTGGCTGTCATGACGAAGAACACGGCATTACTTTCAATAATCTCAGTGGCCCCAGACTTTTCTGGTCGCTACAACGTCTTCAGGAGAAGCCTCAGAGGCCGGTTAACGCTATCTGTCGCTGGGGTAAGGCTATAGGAGTTGATGTTAAAATATCGGATGAAATTGAAGGACAAATCTTTCTGGATGGCAGGGTCAGTAAACCTCGGACAGAGAGGGACATATCAAGGTTGGAGTGGGGTGCAGCGGCTGCTGAAAAGATACTGATTAAAGCGGGTTGTGACCCCTACAATATAGATCATTCGGGTGTAATTATTGGCCATCCCGCTTCAACTATGAGAGTCGGTAAACTGGTGGACTCCAATCTGGAAACATCGGTCAAGAACCTTTACTGCTGCGATACCAGCGTAATCCCTGACGCTTTTGGAATACCACCTACTTTGACAATTGTAGCTTTGGGAAAACGTTTATCTAAACGCATAGAAACGGTTGTTTAGAGCTTTAGCCCTGTTTCAAAGCCTTCGACTATAGCATCACGTATACGCCTGGGCTCAACGGCGTCACCTATTACATGGATATCCTCAAATCTGTCCTTTAATGCTGATAATGGATCTGAATTAGGTCTAGAGCCCGCTGCTAACACGTATGCGTCGGCTTGAAGCGTTCTCGTTTTCCCATCAGCAGTCCTAATGATGAGGCCGTCGGGGCTCGAGCCCTCATAGGTTATCCCCGTTAATATCTCCACGTTTTTTCTTGCCAATTCATCAAGAAGCCTCATTTGTATAATTATGCCCTCTTTACTAAGTACCTGGGGTAGAATCTCAATTATGATTACCTTTTTACCTTGGTCCGAGAGGAAATTGGCGGTCTCGCAGCCAGTCCCATCGCCGCCTATTATTATTACCGTTTCTCCTACCATCGCTCGTCCACCTAATACGTCGAGCGCATACACGGTTTTAGCCCAATTCAGATAAGGTATGTCTGGATCTGTCTGTATTGCACCTGCTGCCCAAACCACTTCATCGGGATTAAGCGCAACGATATCGTCTAACGTTGACTCTTTGCCTAGCCGCGTGTTCACGCCAGATTTCGCCAGTTGGGCTGCATAGTAGTATATTAGGAGCGATATCGCCTCCTTGTGCGGAGGTATTGCTCCGGGAATTAACTGGCCTCCTAATCGAACATTCTTTTCTATAAGAGTAACGTCATGGTTTCGAAGTTTTGCTACGCGAGCTGCTTCCATTCCTGCTGGCCCACCACCCACTATGACAATGTGTTTCTTAGCAGAAGCAGCCTCTAGCTTATAATCGGCCTCCCTACCCGCTATAGGATTAACGGAGCATTTGAGGTCACCCATATTTGTGCTATTTCGATCTGTCACTGCTTGGACGACAGCTTGGATACTGCCTTCGACGCACTCCCAGCAACCTATGCACGGTACAATGTCCTCGAGTCTGCCTTCTGCAGCTTTCTTTGGCAAGTAGGGATCGGCGATAAGCGCTCTCCCCATAGCGATCATGTCCGCCATCCCCTCGCTTAGCGCCCACTCCCCAAGCTCGGGATGTATGCGGCCTACAGCTATGACAGGGACATTTACATGTCTTTTTACCTCTGAAGCGCCTGTCAGGTGGAATCCCGGCATCCCCGGGCAAAGCGCCGTAAACTGTACGCCGTAACCATGACCGGAAACGTGTATTGCGTCCACTCCAGCCGCTTCCGCCCACTGGGCGACCTTAATTGCGTCCAAATAGTTAATAGCGGGGTCAACACCATATTCAGCACTGTCTATTCGGCACCAGAGAGGATAATCGGAGCCAGTTGCGCTTCGACAAGCACGAATCACTTCTAATAAGAATCTTGCTCTGTTTTCAAGTGTGCCACCATACTGATCTTGGCGTTGGTTAATCGATGGCGAGATGAATTGGGCCAACAAGTGTTCGTGAGCGCCATGAATTTCTATTCCATCGAATCCAGCCTTCTTGGCACGTGACGCAGCCTTAGCATGTAACTCTACAAGCTCTGTAATTTCCGTAACTGTAAGTTCTCTTATCGGTTCACCCAAGGGCGAGATAGATTCAGAAGGTCCCCTAGGCTGTTCTCCGCTGATGGATGAATGTGTTACACCGCCACCGTGTTCAAGCTGTATCGCAGCTCGGGCACCCCCGTTCCGTATGGCATCTGCTAATTGGCTGAGCCCTTTAAGGTACTTATCATCATCAATGCTTAGCTGCCCTAACGTTACCTTGCCCCGTGGATAGTCGACCGAAGTGCATTCCACAATAATTAATCCTGCGCCACCTTCAGCTCTCTCCCTGTAGTAGTTCACCATCCTATGTGTTACAAAGCC
>JAIWFK010000136.1:0-3433 GCA_048631695.1 Calditrichales bacterium | reverse complement strand
AAAAAAGGCGTTGATTCTGCTGAGATAGAAAAAATGATCCAGGACAGGAATGAGGCCAGAGCCGCAAAAGACTGGGCAAAGGCCGATGAAATCCGCGGCCGCCTGAAACAGATGGGGATTATCCTTGAAGATGGCCCCAAAGGGACCACCTGGAGACTTGATGTTTGAAATTTTCACTGACTTAGCGCCCCGGGGAGATCAGCCGGAGGCTATTGACGCCCTTTCAGAGGGCGTTGAGAAAGGATTTGTACATCAGGTCTTGTTAGGTGTAACCGGGTCCGGCAAGACTTTTTCAATAGCACAGGTCATAAACAGGGTGCAAAAACCTACACTTATTATGGCACCCAATAAAACCCTGGCCGCTCAACTCTATGGTGAACTCAAAAATTTTTTCCCCAATAATGCCGTAGAATATTTTGTCAGCTATTACGATTACTACCAGCCAGAGGCATATATTCCCCGCACCGATACCTATATTGAAAAGGATATTGACATAAATGAAGAGATTGATAAGCTGCGCCACTCAGCTACTCGTGCCCTCTTTGAGCGCAGTGATGTAATTATCGTTGCTTCGGTATCGTGCATCTATGGTTTAGGCGAACCGGAGGAATACCGCAGCTTTGTCTGCACCCTTAAACGAGGCGATAGCTATAACCGGAATCAGCTCCTCCGCCAGTTAGTAGATATGCAGTATGAGCGCAATGACATTGACTTCACCAGAGGCAAGTTCCGCATTCGTGGCGATACTCTGGAAGTACAGCCAGCCTATGAGGAGCTAGCCCTGCGTATTGAGTTCTTTGGTGATGATATCGAGCGCATTGTAAACATAGACCCGCTGACCGGTGAGCTACTCTCTGAACTAGACTCTGTGGATATCTATCCCGCCAAACACTTTGTTACCTCGTATGAAAAGCTGATGTCGGCTATCACAGCTATAGAGCAGGAACTGGGAGAGAGGCTGAATGAGCTGAAGCAGCAAGGTAAGTTATTGGAAGCGTCGAGGTTGGAGGCGCGCACTAACTATGATTTAGAAATGCTTAGAGAAGCCGGCTACTGTTCTGCTGTGGAGAACTATTCACGCCACCTTTCTGCACGAGCTCCGGGAAGCCCACCGTGGACATTGCTGGATTACTTTCCTGATAACTTCCTGCTATTTATTGATGAATCACACATGACCCTGCCCCAGATTCGCGGTATGTATCACGGCGACCGCTCCCGTAAGGAAACCCTGGTGGAATATGGCTTTCGCCTGCCCTCAGCCCTGGATAATCGCCCGCTTAATTTCCTTGAGTTTGAGCAGCGTATTAACCAGGTTATCTACACCTCAGCTACGCCAGCAGCCTACGAATATGAACACAGTCAGCAGGTAGCGGAACAATTAGTCCGCCCCACCGGTCTCCTTGAACCAACCATTGAGGTTAAGCCAACTAAAGGACAGATTGATGACCTTCTTGACCAGATTAAAACCCGGGTTAATAAAAAGAAGCGCTGTCTGGTAACTACTCTAACCAAAAGGATGGCAGAAGAGCTGGCTGACTATTTAATAGAGATGGGTATAAAAACCCATTATCTTCATTCTGAGATTAACACCCTGGAGAGGATAGAGATACTGCGTGACCTTCGCCTTGGTGTCTATGATGTTGTTGTCGGTATAAATCTGCTCAGGGAAGGGCTTGACCTGCCTGAGGTTAGTTTAGTAGCTATTCTGGATGCGGATAAGGAAGGCTTTTTGAGGTCGGAGGGAGCGTTAATTCAGACGATGGGACGTGCCTCTCGCCACATAGATGGGCATGTCATCATGTATGCTGATGCCACCACTAATTCTATGGCGGCGGCTATAAAGGAAACACAACGCCGGCGCCAAATTCAGGAAGCCTATAACAGAGAGCACAACATCACTCCCCAGGGGATAAGTAAAGCAATCAAAGATATCACAGAACGGGTGCGGGCCGTAGCTGAAACTCGCACTCCCTATATTACTACCCCTATTGCCAAAGAAGATATGGCTCGCCTCATTAAAGATTTGGAATCGCAGATGAAGACCGCCGCCAGAAATCTGGAGTTTGAGAGGGCAGCCCTACTGCGTGACCGCATTATTGAGCTGAGAAGAGATTTAGCTTGACTAAGCCGATAAGTCAAGTCTTAAATAATAATAAGTTAAGGGATGATATAATCATAAAGGGTACTGGAGCAGGCAAAGAGGTTTTCCTAAGAAAAAAGCACCCCACGAGACACTGGAGGTTTATTAAAGGGTAGCCGATGAGTAACGAAGAAGATATGGAAACAAGACAACAGCGTCGTGAGAAGAAGCTCAGGAAGAAGCGGGAGCGAATACCCCAGCATGGGAAAAGCTTGGTTAAGATATATCAGGATGCTATCCTTAAACGATTAAGACGCCACCGGGTTGACAAATAGTGAAAGTGGTAGTAAAAGAAGTAACCATAAAGGTAAGGAGGTAAATGATATGGAAACGGCTTGGTATTTCAGGCTCTTCTATGTGAACATCTTATGGTTTATCGTCAGTTGGCTTCTTTTTGGAATTATAAGAGCAAAAAGGATGAGTGGTCCGGGACCCAGCAAGTCATGGATGCTAGCTTTTTGGATGATGCTCATTGTGGGATGGGTGCTGACTTGGTTTGTCAACTTTAACATTAACCTGGCTTTCTGGATTGGAATTGGCGTTATCATTTTCGGGTTAGTGCTCTATGCTCTAGGCTACAGTGCTATGAGAGAGCACCCTGAGAAAAAGACGACGGTTGTCGATTGGGGTATTTATAAGGTAAGCCGACACTCCCATGCCCTGGCGAGTATAATTTGTCTCCTCGGCGTGGTTATAATGGGATGGAATACAGCCTCAATTATATATCTTATTTTATTGGTTTACTTTATTTTATATGTAATAATGTCTCATTTTGGTGTCCTCAATGAAGAAAAGTTAAATATAGAGAGATTCGGGCAGGAGTATGCGGATTATATGAAAAGAGTCCCCAGATATTTTTTAATAAAAAGTTGAAGTCACAAAGTAGGCCATAAGGAGAAAGGTCGTGTCGCTTATACCAGCTTTTGAAATAGGTCTGTGGAATGCCTGGATTATTACTGTTTTCACTATTATGACGGGTATGGTTCCAGCCTTTTTTATTAGCAAGGAAAGAATGAAAAAGATGGAGGGATGGCCTCCGTATAGCAAAACTGAGAAAATCTTAGCTCTCTCTACTCATGTATTAATCATGCCCGTTGCCGCTATCTACTCTATCTTCCTGCCAATGAAGCTAGGCACAGTATGGTTGTATGTGGGTCTACCCATTTGTTTTTTAGCTGGAGTCATGATCCTTATAGCTTATATAAACATTATCAACACGCCACCTGATGAACCTGTTACCAAAGGGGCATACCACATTTCAAGACACCCGCTATACTTTAGCCAATTCTGTCT
>JAIWFK010000135.1:0-3502 GCA_048631695.1 Calditrichales bacterium | reverse complement strand
AAGTATCCCTATAATCGATAGAATCGTCACCTATGAAGGTTCGTGATATTTCAGTAAAGTAATATTACCATATAAAGTATGCGTAATCAGAAATAAATGAAACAAATTATTATCGTGATAAGGGGAGGGTAGTAGTACTGAGGCTAGTGGAATTTATACTGACAGAGAGGAGGAGTTTCGGGTTTTACCCATAGAAAAAAGGTGATTATTTCAGGGGGGCAATTTTGATAAAGCAGTTGATCTTCTAGTGTGGATTTTATGTTTATCGCCGCGGATTTTGGGGACGGGATAGCTTTGAGGCAGCTACGGGGGACCTCCCCCCGGTAATATGCAAACGAGCGCCCCACTATTTAGAAGACATGGATAGCTTTGTGTGCTATCAGGTCACCCCACTGGATTTGGCTGAGCTGCTCGTCTTTAGCATTTTCGCGAAAAGATGTCGCTTTATGCTTTTCCTTCTCTATCTGGATCTGTCTGACTAGGCTTTCACCTTTCTTGGCGATTGATGATTAAAATTGGCATGTGAACTTGAAAAAGATTTATGCTTGCCACACTTCTTGCAAGTACCTAAAGACTGGCCATCGCTCTGTTCTCTAATAATCCAATGATGTATACAGGGCACCAGAGGGGGGGTATACAATAAATCGGAAACCTGCCTGCTGTCATCCATATTATCAACCACCCTTTACTGAATTTATTAAGTCACAAATTGTAACTCGTTTAAATATATAGTTGGATTGTGGCTAAAAAGCCTTTTCGACTTGATACTCAACCCTCATTTACTGACGCAAGCGGAATGTATTAGGTATTGGGGCTCTCCTCAGCTTTGTCACGAATCACCTATTGGCTATACAGCTTATGTTCCGGCGGTTAGCTGCTCTATCTCTACCCCCTTTCCTGTTTTATAAACTGACGCAGTGTTAAGTATTCAGGTATGTCCGATATCTATGCTAACACAGAACCTTGTTGATATTCTGTCGGGAGAGTATGACTCTTGCTGTAGGGAAAACCCTTGATTAATAGCAATATCGTAAGGTGGTAGAGGGTACGAAAGCTTGCTGGCCTCAGAGATCAGGATTGGCAGGATGCGGTCTGGCGACATCCTCATCTATTCAACAATGAAGCTGTGGAGGTCTATCGCACTGTAATAATTAGATTAGTAATCTACACGTAAACTATTGACAAGCCACCATATGCAGGTATATAGTGTCCGCACCTAAGAGAGGCGCTGGAAGATCCTCTCTTATTTTAATCTGAGGATCGGTGTAATGGCGGGTGCCTATCCAACGTTATCAGTGGTAATTCCGACACTCAATGAAGAAGCCATTCTTTCTGAGTGTATATCACATATATATAAAGCCGATCCAAATGTTGAGATAATCATAGCGGATGGGGGAAGTACGGATCGAACACTGAAGATAGCAGTTGAGCACGGAGCTAGAGTCTGCTGTTCGGAACAAGGTAGAGGATCACAGTGCAATGCCGGGGCCGCTTTAGCATCCGGTGACATTCTCATATTCTTGCATGCAGATACTAAACTCCCGGAAGAGGCAATAAGCCAGCTAAAAAAAATATTCCAGGATGATAGCGTGCTAGTTGGCACTTTCCACATATCTTTCGATACGCAACACTGGTTGCTCCGGCTGTTCTGCTGGCTCTCGCGATTCGACATGGGGCGATTCCGTTTCGGAGACCACTGCATTGTCATCAGAAAGTCATTTTTCGACACACTCGGCGGCTTTCCAAATTGGCGACTTTTCGAGGATATTGAACTAATTAGAAAGGCGCGAAAAAAGACTAGAATTTACCGTTTCCCTATGACCGTGGTTACTTCAGCGCGCAGATTAATTCAAAACGGAATCATACGACAGCAGGTTCGCAATATCTACTACACCTCACTTTATTTATTAGGAGTATCTCCAGAGAAGTTGGCTACAATGTATGAGAGTGAGAAGAAAGGCCTCAATGGCGTCTACTTGATCATCTTTGTACGGTTTCCCCATCCAGGTAAAGTCAAGACTCGCTTAGCAACGTCTATTGGCAATGACAAGGCGGCGAGACTATACCGTCTGTGCACTGAGAACGTTTTCAAAGAAACTAAGAAACTATCCGATAACGTCCTGAGGTACATTTTCTATGCAGACAAAGATGATGAGGATAATGTGATGAAGTGGGCCGGTCCAGTGTTTCACTTCATGCCTCAGGTAGAAGGAGATCTTGGTGCCAGAATCGAGGCTGCTTTCAATTATGTGTTCAGGCAAGGAGCGCGGAAGGCGGTTATAGTGGCAAGCGATGTGCCGGATTTGTCAGCCGAGATAATAGAAAACGCGATAAGTGCTTTAATTGACAATGATATTGTCATCGGACCCACAAATGATGGTGGATATTATTTACTGGGCATGAATCGACTGCACAGTGATCTTTTTCGTGGTGTCACATGGAGTACCACAAAGGTGTACGATGAGACACTGAGTATAGTAGAATATTTAGGTCTTAAAGTGCATTGCCTGCGCGCGCTGGATGATATTGATACGGAGGAGGATCTTCACAGGTGGTTAGACGCTTCCTTAAAAGAAGGTAATCCGGTTCGGAGAGCCATGCAAAATATAGCCACGACTTCTTAAGGCATGTGAGCATATTATAAGGGGAATAATGCTATGGAACGAAATAGTTTAGAGGTTATTAATAGAGACTTCTATGATTTCAAAGCCGTGCTTAAGAAACACGATTTGAATCCTTCCCCCATTTCCATAGGCACACTCTGGGTCAATGTTACCCGCAGGTGTAATCAGGCCTGTGTTCACTGCCATGTCGCCGCGTCGCCAAGTCGTACAGAGGAGATGAGTCGAACTACAATAGACCGATGTTTGAATGTGCTAGCGAGTTATGATTGTTTGGAGAACTTGGACATCACGGGAGGTGCGCCCGAACTCAATCCACACTTCTGCTACTTCGTTATCGAAGCCAGGAAATTAAACAGGCATGTCATAGTTCGTCACAACCTCACGGTAACTGCTGATGGTGATCCAGGCACGGGCAGGAAAATGGCGTACCTTCCGGATTTCTTCGCTGAGAACCAGGTCGAAATACTTGCATCGCTGCCCCATTACAGTCAGAACTATACTGACGAGGTAAGAGGCCAAGGCGTGTTTGAGAAGAGTATAGAAGGTATCCGCCGTTTAAATGAGCTGGGTTACGGACAGCCTTATACTGGTTTGGTTCTGAATCTGGTTTATAACTGCGATGGCCCGTTGCTGCCAACCGACCGTGTAGGGCTTGAAGAGAGATTCAGACAGGAACTGATGTCCAGGTATGATTTGGTATTCAATAGGCTGTTTTGTGTCACAAATATGCCAATCAATCGGTTCGGAAACAGACTCAAGCAATCGGACAACTACGTAGACTACATGGATAAACTGGTGGCTGCTTTTAGCCCCGCAGCAGCAATGCAGGTTGATTGCCGTTCGCTTGTTAGCGTAGGGTACGATGGCTACCTATATGA
>JAIWFK010000134.1:0-3518 GCA_048631695.1 Calditrichales bacterium | reverse complement strand
GGTTTCTTAAACCTGTCCAAAGTAAGGCAAGAAATATCTAGCCCCGTTTTTCCCGCTAAGATTAGCTCCGCCATAATTCCGCCTACTGCTGGCCCCGATAATCACCTCCTCTGCTGTCTTAACCATATCTACTTTAGATACCCCTTTTCCTTCATATAGTCCTTGAGAGCTTCCCGCCAGCTCCTCATGTCATCCATACCCAGGAGCCTCAAGTGATAGTTGTCCAGCACTGAGAAGTACGGTCGTCTGGCTTTCTGGGGATACTGGTCTGAGGTAATGGGAACAACAGGAGTTTTTAAGCCGGCTAGACTCAGTATCTCTTTGGTAAATTCATACCACGAGCAGGTATCTTTATTGGTGATATGGAATATGCCATAATATTCGGTGTTGATAAGTTGAGCTATTTTTCTGGCTAAATCCTTAGTATAGGTAGGCGAGAAGAGCTGGTCATCTACTACCCTTAGTTCATCTCGTTCTTTGCCCAGTCTTAGTATAGTCTCTACAAAATTACCACCCTTGCCGCTTGAGCCAGCAACTCCGAAAAGTCCTGAAGTCCTGATGATGAAGTGCCTCTGGCAAAAATGACGAACAAAATCCTCACCGGCTAACTTGGATTTGCCGTAGATGCTAAGCGGGACTGGTATATCGAATTCGGTATAGGGCACAGTGCGAGGTTCATCATCACCACCAAAGACATAGTCAGTACTGATGTGTACCAGTTTTGCCTGGATGTCTTGAGCTACCACCGCTACATTTCTAACCCCTAGAGCGTTTACCAGGAAGGCTTTGTCCTCGTCGGTCTCGCAATCATCAACTCGGACATAAGCGGCGGTGTTTATGACTATGTCTGGCTTATGTTTATTGAAGACCTCCTTGATGGATTCTATATCAGTGATTTCAATGTCAGCATGAGTTAGCGGAATAACTTCCAAATCATGGAGGGCTCGGCACAGGTCAGTGCCCAGTTGACCATTAGCTCCGGTGATTAGGACTTTCATCTATGAAAATACATCCTGTCATAATATTTGGCATACTCGCCACTTTTAATCCGGCGCCACCAAGGCTCGTGACCTAGATACCAGTCAACAGTAACAGACAGTGCTTCGTCGAAAGAGCATTCTGGCTTCCAGTCCAACCTCTCCGTAATCTTGGTTATGTTTAGAGCGTAGCGGCGGTCATGGCCGGGGCGGTCACTGACAAAGGTTATCAGGCTTTTAGGTTTGTTGAGCAGTTCCAGGAGCTGGTATACAAGCTCCAGATTATTTTTCTCATTACCGCCTGCAATATTATATATTTGGCCATCCTCACCTTTTTGAACAATTACATCCAAAGCCCGGCAGTGGTCGACTACGAAAATCCAATCTCTTATATTCAGTCCATCACCGTAGATAGGGATTGGTTTGTCTTCCAGGGCATTGGTAATAGCTAATGGAATAAGCTTTTCAGGAAACTGGTACGGTCCAAAGTTATTGGAGCTACGGGTAATGATTACTGGCACATGATAAGTTTGGAAGTAAGCGCGACATAAAAGGTCAGCAGCAGCCTTGCTGGCTGCGTAGGGACTGTTAGGCGACAAGGGTGATAGCTCACTGAAGCTACCTTTTTCTATAGAGCCGTAAACTTCATCAGTAGATACTTGGATGAACCTTTCTATATGGTATTGCCTGGCGCCTTCGAGGAGTACCTGGGTGCCTTTGATATTGGTTTCAATAAAAGGTGAAATGTCGAGGATACTTCGGTCAACATGAGATTCCGCAGCAAAATTTATAATGGTGTCAAAACCATGGCTCAACAGTCCGTCCACTAACTCCCTGTCAGCTATATCACCCTTGATAAAATGATATCTTGGTTCGTTTTCAGCATCTCTCAAGTTGTCCAGATTTCCAGCATAGGTGAGCTTATCCAGGTTAGTTACTTCCCACTGGGGATGCTCTTCAAGAATATAGTGGATGAAATTACTACCAATAAAACCTGCGCCACCAGTTACAAGTAGCTTCATCAAAGCCCCCTTCTGGTTACTTGTGTGGTAGATAAAACCAGTCCCAGGGCTGACCTACCCTGGGGTCATTCTTATTACCGTTTATCTCCGAGGGAATAATATCAGGGTCATTCCATGGTCTTCGCTCTTCATCAGGGTTTTTGTAATCATAGAGCCTGTTTACGAAGTAAACTGTTAGCGATGGCTCACTACCGATAGTCTTTGTTCCATGCAGGTAGTGCCCTGGTATCCTTACCAATGCCAGTTTTTCACCACTGGCAATAACCTCGGCAAGCCTCTTGGTCTCTTCATCATAGGCACAAATCTTCATAGCCCCTTTCAATACCAGGAAGTAGTCGACCTGTCCCCGAAGGTGTCTGTGCCAGGCCCTGATCATGTCAGGATAGCTGTAGCTCAAGTTGACCTGCGTTACCCATTCATCAATAAAGTCCTGCCAGTCCTGTCTTAAAGCTTCGGCAAAAAAACCCCGCTCATCGGGCGATATGTTAAGCTCATAGGTTCTAACGCCTTCTAGAGGATATTCCTTCATTATTTCGTCTCCTTTCTCATTTCTATTTGAACTTAGAATTAATCTGCCTCGTAATTCTACACCAGCGCCTCACCTCACTGGCAGAATCCGACCTTCAAGAAGTTGGGAAGATGCTTAGATTGCCTCCCTAGAAACCGGCCGATATATTTCATAATATCATAAATCAGGGCATAAGGTATGTATCCGATATTTCCACTTGTAGCCAGAAACCGCATCTCGCTAAAAAAGTATTGCAAGCTCTGTTTAATAAAGAAAAGCGACTGAAACTCTTCAGGGCGTTGGCAAAACTGGGCATAGGCCGTCCCGGCACTAAAAGAGTTTTGAAACGCTCTCTTGAGGCTGTAATGATGGGAGTGACAAACAATGGCTTCGGGCTCATATACCACTGTGTAGCCGGCTAGAAGTACCTTACGGCACCAAGCCTTATCCTCTGCCATTATGATATCCTCGGGAAATTTATATTCCAGGAGTATCTCTCTTCTCATAGAGGAATTCACGTCTGAAAAAAAGTAGTAGTAGCCTTCTCTTACATCGCTGGACTTCCCAGGAAGGCTGACAATACTCTTGTCTGAGGGGTAAAAGTAGCTTAGCCAATGACGCTCCATAGGAGCAGCATCCTCCCTGGGCACCTGCCGGCCACTCACCCCGACCACTTTAGGGTCTTTGAAGTTGTCGGTAATCTTTCTGAGCCAGAGGTTGTTCAGCGGCGTAGCATCCTGAGTTAAGAAAACTATGTATTCACCCTGTGCCAACTCTACGCCGTAGTTTCTGGTAACGCTGTGGTGAAACTCCTCCGGCTTTATCTGGAAGAGCTTTACTGGAAACCTCTTAGCTATATTCAAAGTACTATCTGTTGAGCCTGAATCAATGACCAGAACCTCAAAGCCTTCTTCGAAATCCTGCTCGAAAACACTTTGTAGACACTGACCAATGTTATCCGCACCGTTTTTAGTGGGGATTATGATACTTGTCTTAATCTTCATAGCCGTG
>JAIWFK010000133.1:0-3542 GCA_048631695.1 Calditrichales bacterium | reverse complement strand
TAAGTTGGCTACTAAACTGTCAAAACTATCTCCTCGAACTATAAGGGTGATACCCTTTGTCTCTGATGAAGTAACCTACCTGACAGCCGACAAGGAGGATGAATATACTATCGCTCAGGCTAACGCCTGGCTTAATGAAAATAACCAATTCATAGAAGAAAAGGTTGAAGCCAGGCTGGGTGACCGCTACCTGCTAGAGTCTAGTGATAAAATCCAACTAATGGATGTATCACCTAAGCAGATATTCAGCGTTTCCACGTCATTAATCCCCTTCCTGGAACATAACGATGCTAATCGCGCTCTGATGGGGTCTAATATGCAGAGGCAGGCTGTGCCCCTGCTTCGTCCTGAAGCACCTTTAGTAGCTACGGGTATGGAAATAGAGGCGGCCAAGCGCAGTGGTCAAGTGCTCTTTGCCCAAAATTATGGAGCAGTAACCTCAGCTACTAGCTCACAGATTGTAGTTACTGAAGACAACGGTGATAAGAAGACATATGAGCTAATGA
The DNA here is from genome assembly GCA_048631695.1 of Calditrichales bacterium. Lineage (GTDB taxonomy): Bacteria > Chloroflexota > Dehalococcoidia > Dehalococcoidales > W498 > W498. Next base: position 3,036 of record JAIWFK010000133.1, on the reverse strand, counting down.
AATTTTCGCGCACTAATCAAGGGACTTGCATTAACCAGCGCTCTACAGTGAGTAAGGGTGACCGAGTAGAACCGGGTGAGCTTCTAGCCGATAGCTCAGCTACTGAAGCAGGAGAATTAGCCCTAGGACAGAATGTGCTGTGTGCCTTTATGAGCTGGGAAGGCTATAACTATGAGGATGCTATTATTATTAGTAATCGCCTTGTTGAGCAGGATAAGTTTACCTCTATTCACATTGAGAAGCATGAGGTAGAAGCACGGGACACCAAGTTAGGTCCGGAAGAAATCACCAGAGATATACCTAATGTTGGTGAGGAAAGTCTGCGTGAGCTTGATGAGTGTGGAATTATTAGGATTGGTGCTGAAGTAGGTCCAGATGACATTCTAGTGGGTAAGATTACCCCAAAGGGAGAAACTGAGCTATCGGCTGAGGAGAAACTTTTACGGGCTATCTTTGGTGAGAAAGCTCGAGAAGTGAAGGATACTTCCCTGCGAGTGCCTCATGGTGAGCGGGGCAAAGTTATTAATGTGAGAAACGTCTCCCGTCTTGACAAGGATGAGGAGCTACCCGCCGGGGTTAATCAATGGGTGCAAGTATGGGTGGCCCAGAAACGAGTAATCTCTGTAGGAGATAAGCTATCCGGGCGGCATGGCAACAAAGGAGTTATTTCCCTTATTGCACCGGTTGAGGATATGCCTTTCCTCCCCGATGGCGTACCTATAGATATTATCCTTAACCCTATAGGTGTTCCATCACGTATGAATATTGGTCAGGTTTTAGAAACCCATCTCGGCTGGGCGGCTCAGGTGCTGGGATTAAAGGTGTTTAGCCCTATCTTTGATGGTGCCAGTGATATTGCTATTCATGATGCTCTGGCTAGAGTTTGGCTCACTCAAAAGGCTGAAGCAGTTAACCCCAACCCAACTAATGGGAACCCGACTCTGCGACTAGAGCAGGCTAAGGTGTGGCTTGTAAATCATGGTTACGATGCCGATAGGGTATTCAGTGACAACTACCCTGGAGAGGCTAAGGAGGCTTGCCTCCGCTTGTGGCTTGAAGAACTGGGCGTCGCTAGTCAAGAGCTTAACCTGCAGGAGTTGGAGCAAGCAGTTAGAAATGTTAAGGAGGAAAGAAACCTTATTCCACCCATATTCGGTAAGGTTATACTTCGTGACGGGCGTACTGGTGAGCCATTTGACCAGGCGGTAACTGTAGGTAGTATTTATATGATGAAGCTAATCCATTTGGTTGAGGATAAGGTTCACGCCCGTTCAATTGGTCCTTACTCCTTGATTAGTCAGCAGCCTGTAGGGGGCAAGGCTCGATTTGGCGGTCAGCGTTTTGGTGAAATGGAAGTATGGGCACTAGAAGCCTATGGCGCTGCCCATAATCTCCAAGAAGTTTTGACCATTAAGTCAGACGATGTGATTGGGCGAGATAAAACCTATGAAGCTATAGTTAAGAATGAGGATATTTTCCAACCCGGGGTGCCAGAATCGTTTAAGGTTCTGGTTAAGGAACTACAGAGCTTAGGGCTTGCCATTGAGGTGATTAATGAAGAGGAAAGAGCACCCATTGCCGAGGAGACTAGGCAGGTCCCTGAACTAGAAACAGAGCTTGAAGTTGCTGAAGACCTAGCTGAAGGAGAGGCAGAAGAAGAAAATGCTTGAAGTTAATGATTTTGATGCAATCCGTATCTCTCTGGCTTCACCGGAGCAGATTAGGAGCTGGTCCTACGGTGAAGTAACCAAACCAGAGACTTTTAACTACCGTACCTTGAGGCCTGAAAGAGACGGGCTTTTCTGTGAAGGAATCTTTGGGCCAACTAAAGACTACGAGTGCTATTGTGGCAAGTATAAAAAGATACGATACAAGGGGGTTATTTGCGATAAGTGTGGTGTTGAAGTAGCTAGGGCTAAAGTACGCCGGGAACGTATGGGACATATCGAGTTAGCCTGCCCGGTGAGTCATATCTGGTTTGCCAAGGGGATACCCAGTCGATTAGGGCTACTGCTTGATTTACCGCTACGGAGCTTAGAGCGTGTCCTTTACCTCTCCCATTATATTATTACTTCTATAAAAGAAGAAGAACGGCAGGAAGCAATTAAACAGCTTAAGGAGAACATGTCACAGAAGATAGCCGAGCGCCAAGAGGTACTAGAGACAAACATCGTCGACCTGGAACAAAAGCAGGCGACGGTGGAGGAAATAGATCAGCTGCGGCGGCATTTCATTGAGGAAAAAACACGGCTTGATGAAGAGCTTTCCACCGATGTAGAACGATTAAGAGACCTTAGGAAACGGGAGATACTTACCGAGAGCCGTTACCATGAGCTCAAGCAGAAATATGGTCAAGTTTTTGAGGCTGGGATGGGGGCTGAGGCTATACTTCAAATTCTTAAGGATATTAACCTTGATGAAATGCGTAGTGAGCTAATTCAAGAAACCCACTCTACTTCAGGTCAACGCCGCAGGAAGGCAAGTAAACAGCTACAGATAGTGGAGGCCTTCCGCCGTAGTGGCAATAAGCCAGAGTGGATGATTCTAACTGTGCTGCCTGTCTTACCTCCAGACCTTCGCCCTATGGTTCAGCTAGATGGAGGCAGATTCGCTACCAGTGATCTTAATGACCTGTATCGACGAGTCATTAACCGCAATAACCGATTGCGTCACTTACTGGAAATAGGGGCACCAGAGATTATCATCCGCAATGAGAAACGGATGCTCCAGGAAGCAGTCGACTCTCTTATTGATAATGGCCGAAGGGGGCGAGCTGTTTCTGTCAGCGGTAATCACAGATTGAAGTCACTCTCAGATATGCTCCGAGGTAAACAAGGACGCTTTCGCCAAAATCTATTAGGCAAGCGAGTTGACTACAGTGGTCGCTCGGTCATTGTCGTCGGGCCGGAACTTAAGCTTGACCAGTGCGGTTTACCTAAGCAGATGGCTCTGGAGCTATTTAAGCCATTCGTTATGCACCGACTGGTGGAGCAGGGTCTTGCCCACAATATTAAAAGCGCTCGACGGCTAGTGGAG
>JAIWFK010000132.1:0-3543 GCA_048631695.1 Calditrichales bacterium | reverse complement strand
ACAGTTTTTTCTGTTCCATCTTTAGTTTTATATCCCGACTTTCCTGAGAAGAAAGTTCCTCAGGCAGTTCAGAAATTATCGTTATATTCTTGGAATCCAGATCCCCTTCCGTCACACCATATCGATCTAACATTCCAAGTGCGGTTTCCAGACGAAAATCATTTCTGTTTTTATATGTCATCTGTTCTCTGACAAAATCAATGCCTTCCGCATTTACCCGCTCAGACTGATCATAAATCAAACGATACAAACGATCATAATAACCGGCGGCAGGATTATTCCATTCGATGAATTGTAGTTGAATATTCAAATCCTGCTCATCATAGAGTAAGGTGCAGACCGAATGCCGCCCATCTCTGCCCGCACGTCCTATTTCCTGATAGTAAGCTTCCAGACTTGATGGTATCTGGGCATGAGTGACATAGCGAATATTCTCTTTATCGATTCCCAAATTTGCAGCGTTGAAGGTCTTAGCGAGTATAAGCAAACGACTTTATTATCTTGGCCCACTTGCTGCGGTACGACTGGTTGACGTCCCAGAGCCAAGATTGCCCTCCGCTGACTGGGTAAAGATTAGGACACTAATCTGTGGTTTTTGTGGAAGCGACGTCAATTATATTCTCCTGCGTGGTTCACCAACAGCAATGCCCTTCACCTCGTTTCCCTGTATACTAGGCCATGAGTTCTGTGGCGAGATCATCGAAGTTGGAGGAAACGTTGCGGGAATAGCGACAGGGGATGTTGTTACAATTGCACCGTATCTTAGCTGCTCTATAAGAGGGATAGAACCTGTATGTAGGAGTTGTCGGATAGGTAGACCTGCCAATTGCGAAAACTTTGCTGAGGGTAATCTCGCTCCTGGCATGATGACTGGTTTATGTCGTGATGTCGGTGGAGGTTTTGCACCATATGTTGTGGCACACAAAGATCAGGTTTTTAAATTACCTCAGGAATTATCTCCTCGAGAGGGAGCCATGATAGAGCCGGTTGCAACGGCCATTCAGTCGGTGGTTGACAATTTACCTAGTGACGATGATAAGGTTCTTGTTATCGGGGGGGGAGTGATGGGTAACCTTATTGTTCAAGCAATACGTGCATTCGATATAAGTTGTTCTATCACTGTTGCTGAGCCTTCGATATTACATGCAGAACTGACAGCCAAGGCGGGGGCAGATCACCTGATTACGGATGGTGAGATCTTGCATCACACAAAGGAGATCACCGGGGCCAAGGCATATAAACCAATGATAGGAAAAGAAATCCTCATGGGTGGATTCTCAAAGATCTTTGATACTGTAGGTAACAGTGAGACACTTAATACCAGTATGAGGGTGCTAAGAACAGCGGGGATACTAAGTGTGATAGGGATTAGCGAGAAGGTGAAGCTCGATCCCACGCCCCTATGGTTGAAGCTTCAGACTATAAAAGGTGTCTATTGCTATGGCTTTACTGACGGGTACAGTAAGAGAAAGCACATGTTTGAATTAGCAATAGATTTTGTGGATCGAAAAAAGGTGCATGTGGAGTCTTTGGTTACCCACACTTTCTCTATTGAAGACTACCAGGAGATGATTAAAGTCAATTTGAATAAACCGAAGTATAAAGCAGTAAAGACAGTCGTTTGCTTCACTTAGGGGTCATGATGTATATCTTAGTTGCCAGCATCAGTCATTTAGAATCATATTTGGGAAATCGATTTAGGAGGTGAGTATAACATGGTTAAGATTTCTGGCGGTCACTTAGTTGCAAAGTATATTAAGGAGGTTGAAGGAGTAAATACCGTTTTTGGGCTTGTAGGTGGTCACATTGGTGGGATTCTCGATGGATTCCTGGACTATGGAATAAAGCTAGTGGATGTACGTCATGAGCAAGCCGCAGTAATGATGGCACATGCGTGGACAATATTTCGCTCTGAGCCGGGCGTATGCCTGGTAACTGCTGGGCCTGGGTTCACTAATACGTTAACTGGCATAGCAAATGCCTACTTCGATAACGCACCAGTTGTTTTACTCAGTGGTACAGCTCCAGTTAAGGATTGGGATAAAGGTGCCTTCCAAGATGTTAATCAGTTAGACATGATTAAATCTGCAGTGAAGTGGTCTGGTATATGCTACGATGCAAAAAGGATTCCAGAGTATCTGTCATTAGCCTTCAGACATGCGGTATCCGGTCGCCCGGGGCCAGTGTTTCTAGCATTGCCACCGGATGTCCTTAATGTAAAGGTAAATGATGAAGAAGCACCATTACCAAAGCGTGGAAACAGGGTCTACAAATCTGCACCCGATCCTGCGGATATTGAAATGGCTGCCTCTATGATCAATAGCTCGGAAAAACCAGTTCTAATTGGAGGAAGCGGTGTAGGTTTAAGCGATTGCGATCGAGAGTTGCTTGATTTTATCAATAGGACAGGTATGCCTTTTATGCTTATCAATCACGGTAGGGGATCTATCGCTGATTCTCATCCTCTATCCCTGTGGCAAGGCGGCCAAACAGCTATGATGACCGCATTTATGCAGGCGGATCTAATCATTGCCCTTGGAATCCGATTCCACTCGGCTCTCATGTTCGGACAAATATTCCCACAGGCAAAGGTAATTAAAGTAGATATAGACCCGACTGAGATAGATAGAAACAGAGATCCAGATATAGGTCTTGTAGGCGACATTGGCCTTACGCTGAGGGAGCTCAACAGACTGGTAGCGCAAAGAGACCTAAGTATCTGGGCGAAAACATTACGTGATAGCTATCTTCCCTTGATTGCAGAGGAGGTGGCGCAGCGGGAGAAGTCAATGGAACCTATACATCCAGCGCGCCTCGTTGAGCAAGTGAGAAAAGCTACCAACGACGATGCTATCTATATAGTTGATGGTGGGGATACCGCCTACTTTGGGTACGTTGGGCTTCGGGCTAAAGAGAAAAGCTCAGTAATTGGGGCGGGTGGCACTCTATTTGGGTGTATTGGGGCTGGTATCCCGTTTGGCATTAGTGCCAAATTGGCTAGGCCTGATAAGCAAATAATCATTATTAGCGGAGATGGTTCGTTTGGGTTCAATATTATGGAGTATGCCACAGCAGTACGTCATGGGATTCCCTTCGTATGTGTGATATGCAATGACCAGGCATGGGGGCTGATTAAACATAGTCAAGAGGTATTATATGGTGCTGATAGACTGGTTGGCTCAGAATTAGGCCTGGTGCATTATGAGAAAGTAGTTGAGGCTCTGGGCGGCTATGGCGAGATAGTGCGTAAGGACGAGGACATAGTACCAGCTATTAACAGAGCGATTGATTCTGGTAAGCCAGCATGCGTCAATGTGCTAACAGACCCCACTGTGACAAGCCTGGTCACGTTGTTGCTTATCGAGTCCCTGAAGATGGAATAATATGAGAGAACATGGGTGTTCGAAGATGTCTCATAATAGCGGTCCCGAACCCTGACCTGCCCCCTAAAAAACGGTCCGAGTAAAAATGTTAGAGTGTCGGTTAGCTGGAGTGCATTTGCGCTGGAGTTAGGGGCTACCCTAGAATGGGTGGCCCCTTTTC
>JAIWFK010000131.1:0-3550 GCA_048631695.1 Calditrichales bacterium | reverse complement strand
TCATGTTGCATTCTTTTCTTAATTGTTTCCTGGATGGTTGGGTTTAATCCAGGGATAGAAATCAGTCGTAATTTTCGCGACTTTTCGGTGGACATGCTTAAGATATTACCCTGCGCTTTCATTCTGATAGGTCTGTTTGAGGTATGGGTAAAGAGAGAAACAGTGGTAAAGCATTTCGGTGAGGAGTCTGGCATTAAAGGATACATATGGGCGATACTACTTGCCGGCACCACCATCGGTGGGTTATATGTAGCTTTTCCCATTGCTTATTCCCTGTATAGCAAAGGAGCCAAACTCAGCGTTATCTTTACCTACATAGGTGCTTCGGCAATCTGTAGAGTCCCAATGGTAGTATTTGAAGCATCCTTCTTAGGGATGAAGTTTACCGCAATAAGACTATTGGTATCCTTACCCTTGGTGATTGCAACTTCGATGTTATTAGGAGATTATCTGACCAAGAGAAACTACAAAGTAATAGAGGGAAAATAAGAAATTGCCGAGTAATACGAGGTTAAATAATAGGTGTCTTTATAATGGTTTGCTCTCGGTCTGGTCCCACACAGATAATATTAACCGGGCAGGAGATGAGCTCCTCCAGTCTAGCTAGATACTGACGAGTCTCGAGAGGTAAATGGTTATACTCACGAATATGATTGGTGGGAGCTTGCCACCCGGGTAGCTCCTCACAGATAGGTCGACATCTATCTAAAGCATTTATACTAGCTGGGAAATAATCAATAGTGCGCCCATCCAGTTCATAGGCAATACAAATCTTCAGGCGGGGTAAGGTGTCAAGAATATCAAGGCGAGTGATTGCTACATCAGTGTAACCATTGATGTAGGTGCTAAAACGAGCAGCAACGGCGTCAAACCATCCACAACGGCGGGGTCTACCGGTAGTAGTACCATACTCTTGCCCCTTTTCCCGAATCAAGTCACCAGTCTCATCCTTCAACTCAGTGGGCATAGGACCACTACCAACTCTGGTGCAGTAAGCCTTAAACACACCCAGAATACGACTAATCCTGTTAGGACTAAGCCCAGCACCTAAACAGCCTCCCCCTGACAGTGGTGAAGAAGAGGTAGTAAAAGGATAAGTGCCAAAATCGGGGTCAAGTAAAGCCCCCTGCGCCCCCTCTAATAGAACTAGCTCATCCCTGCTTAAGGCTTCCTGTAGCATTATAACTGTGTCCCTAATATAAGGAGCCAGAAGTTCACCATACTGACAATATTGCCTATATATATCATTCAACGATAGAGGGCTAGCTCCATAAATCTTAGTCAGGACATCGTTTTTATGGTCAAGGATGAGGCGAAGTCGTTCCAGTAACGCTTCTTTATCTAAAAGGTCACCACTTCTAATACCTAACCTGGCTGCTTTGTCAGTAAAAGCAGGACCCACACCCTTAAGTGTTGTGCCCAGTGCTTTCCCTCCCCGCGATTCTTCCTCCAAACTATCAAGAAGGATATGATATGGCATAATCAAGTGAGCTCGGTCACTAATAAATAGCCTGGTGGTATCCACGCCGTGCTGGTTAAGCTCGTCTATCTCATTAATTAATACAGGGGGATTAATTACTACTCCATTACCGATGATACAAACAGTGTGTGGAGAAAAGATACCAGAAGGAATAAGATGCATCCTATACTTACCATAGGGGTTAACTACAGTATGCCCAGCATTATCACCTCCAGAAAAGCGGACGACCACCCCTGCCTTCTGAGCCAGCAGGTCCACCACCTTGCCCTTCCCCTCATCCCCCCATTGAGCTCCAATAACAGCAATAACCGGCATTACTCCTCCTTGTAAGCTCTTGTTTTACTTATACTATAGACAGCATTATAAGATAAGTTTCCTAACTTGACATTGTCACTCTGGATTGGAGCCGCAGAAATTCTCCCTGTCATGGCGAGTCCTTCGGTGGAAGGACGAAGTAATCTCGTAGTGGTTTCATCTTCGGGAGATTACTTCGTCGCCCTTCTGGGAAGGGCTCCTCGCAATGACTACTTAATTTTCGTCTGTTGCCACACATAAAGTAACCTCTGACCGATAGTTATAAAGCTAAATACGGCTATAATAGCTAAGGCAATAATTAAGGCATAAGCAATCTGATGTAGTAAAAGACCTAGCGCCAGCACAATAACCCTCTCGGCACGAGTGAATAATCCCACCTGACAATCCAGACCCAATGCTTCCGCCCTAGCCCTAACATAGCTCACTAGCAGTGAACCAAGTAAAGCAACCCCAACCAGTAAGACTGCCCATTCCCTACTAAGCAAGGTAAATAGAGCTGAATTTTCCTCAGTAAGTAGAAACAGTGCCAGAATGCCGAGCAGCAATACTGCCTCAGCTAAGCGGTCAAGGATAGAGTCAAGGATAGCCCCAAAATGGGTAGCCTGATTCTTATGACGAGCCAGCGCGCCATCCAAAATATCAAAATAACCAGATATTAACACCACCAAGCCAGCGGCAAAAAGGTGTTCGGTAATAACAAATGCCGCAGCGCCAACAGCTAGTAAAAAACCAAGACAAGTTATGGCGTTAGGTGTTATAGATGTCCTCCCCAGAATCCGCACCACTGGTTGGGTAAGATAATAGCTAGCTACCTTGCGAACCTCAGATATTTTTACCATTGACCATCGCTTTTCTGGAATAACCCTGTCCAAGTTGTCTTTCTCCCTTAAACCGAAGTCGACATAGCCCTAAGTTCTGGAAATTGTTTCTGCCACGGGGGTTCACTAAGTACTCTAACATAGCAATCTAATACTCTTCGGGCAATGTGTTCCCAGCTATAATCGGCTGCTTTGACTCTTCCCCTAGCTCCTATCTCCTGACGAAGTGACTCGCTAGCACAAAGCGTAATTAGCGCCTGAGCTAACATTTCCACATCTTTGGGTGGTACCAGTAGTCCCTCGACACCGTGAGTTACCAGGCTGGCATAACCATCTATATTCGAGGCAACAATCGGCTTTCCCATAGCCATGGCCTCAAGTAAAATGATACCAAAACTTTCCCAACCAATGGCGGGCGCGCAAAAAATGTCTGCGGTCTTATAATATCTAGGTAATTCATCATAGGAAACATAACCAACAAAAACAACATCCTTTAAGCCACTACGCTTAACCTGTTTCTCATACTTGCCACGCAGTCTGGTGCCAGGACCTACTATGATTAGTCTTGAGTTAGAGATTTCCTGCTTAACTCGCTTATAAGCTTCAAGTAGATAGCCCACTCCTTTACGTTTTTCCAGACGACCAACAAAGAGAATATTCACCTTCCCATCACAGAATTCATCAATTGGCGATACATTAGGAGAGAAGTGGTCTAAATCTATGCCATTAGGGATAATAGTGTAGTATCCAGGCACATGCTTACGGGCAAACTCCATAGCCGGTTTAGACACTACAATTTTGCCATTAAGCTTGCGAGCTCTCCTCTTCAACATCATCGTGCTAATGGGTCTACCAAAATTATAGCCGGGTTTACCGTGAACGGCGTGAAAAGTACCCACATTGGCCGTATTAGAGAACCGTAATACGGCAGTACAAA
>JAIWFK010000130.1:0-3590 GCA_048631695.1 Calditrichales bacterium | reverse complement strand
TTACCTGTTGAAATAGGTAACTGCCGTAAGTGGTTAGAGCGCCAGATTGAGCTAATTCACCCCAAGATAATCGTAACCCTTGGGCGTTATTCTATGGCTATGTTCTTCCCCGGTAAGACTATAAGTAAGATTCATGGCACTGCCCAAAAGCAAGGTAATACTATTTACTATGCTATGTATCACCCAGCGGCAGCTCTTCACCAGCAGAGTCTGCGCCAGGCAATAGAGGCTGATATGCTTAAGATTCCTTCACTTTTAGCTCAAGCGGAAAGTATGACCGTTGCCGAGCAACAGCCACAGCAATTAAATATGTTTGAGGTTTAAAATTATGGTTAAACGAAGACTGAAAATAATCCCTCTCGGTGGGCTAAGCGAAATTGGCAAGAATATGATGGTGATGGAATATGAGGACGATATCATCATCATTGATGCCGGGCTTATGTTCCCTGGAGCGGATATGCTAGGCATCGACATAGTAATCCCTGATATTAGCTACCTGCTAGAGAGGCGAGAAAAAATAAGGGGGATAATCATCACTCATGGTCATGAGGACCATATTGGTGCCTTACCCTACCTACTGCCCCAGCTTAATGTGCCGGTTTATTCAACAAAGCTTACCAATGGTCTTATCTCGGTCAAACTTAAAGAAAGAAAGGCACTCACTGGAGCCGAGCTTAATGTCGTACCACCTGGGGGAAGTGTCACACTGGGAAAGTTTAGAGTAGAGTTCTTCCCCGTTTGCCATAGCATACCTGACTCAGTAGGTTTAATTATATATACTCCAGTTGGTACGATAGTCCATAGTGGGGATTTTAAACTTGATTACACTCCAGTTGATGGAAAACCAACTGACCTTTCTCGGTTGGCTCAACTAGGAGCTCAGGGAGTCTTGCTTCTCCTTTCCGATTCTACCTATGCTGAACTACCCGGCTATACGCTATCGGAGAGGGTTGTTGGTCAGACTTTAGATAATGTTATGGCTAATGCTCCCGGAAGAGTGATTGTAACAACCTTCGCCTCACTGGTCTCCCGTATCCAGCAGGTTATCGATTCTGCAGCTAAGCACCAGCGTCGAGTCGTCGTTATTGGGCGTAGTATGAGTGATACGGTAAAAATGGCGCTGGAGTTAGGTTACCTTAATGCTCCTGAGGGAATATTGGCTCGGCTCGATGAAGTTAAAGGCATGCCCCGCAATAAAGTTGTTCTTGTCACTACTGGAAGTCAAGGGGAACCTACATCAGCCCTGGTTCGTATGGCTAATCGAGACCACCGCCAGGTTCATATCCTTCGTGGGGACACCATAGTTCTTTCGGCAACCCCTATTCCGGGTAATGAAGCGCTAATCAATAGAACACTGGATAACCTTTTCAAGCAGGGGGCCGAGGTCTTATACGATAAGGTAGCAAAGGTTCATGTCCACGGGCATGGTAGTCAGGAAGAGCTAAAACTGATGCTGAATTTAGTTAAGCCAAAGTTCTTTATGCCTATCCATGGTGCATATCGTCACCTGAGTATCCATGCTAAATTAGCTGAATCAATAGGCATCCCAAAGGAGAATACCTTCGTGCTGGAAGATGGCGATATACTTGAGATTTCTCCACAGGCAGGTAGGATAACAGGGAAAGTCAGCGCCGGCAATGTGTATGTAGATGGTTTGAGTGTGGGTGATATCGGTAGCCTTGTTCTCCGTAATAGAAGAATGCTATCAAGGGATGGAATAGTAATAGTAGTTATTGCTGTTAATGGACAAACCGGTAAGCTGGTGGGGCATCCTGACATTGTATCACGGGGTTTTGTTGATACCAGAGAGTCCAAAGATATGATAGATGAGAGCCGTGAATTAGTGGCTCGGGCTCTAGACCGTAGTGGTGACCGTCCTGCTGAATGGGGTTTTGTTAATACTAAAATTAGAGACATATTGAATAAGTTTTACTATGAGCAGACTAAACGCCGCCCTATGATTCTTCCCGTTATGGTAAAGGTGTAGCTTTATATGGCTAAGGGGAGAGCCAATATCAGAAGTAAGCCTGGTAAAAAGCCGGTGAGGACGTCATGGTGGAGTCGGCTATTTCACTTTGGGGCTCTATCCTGGGTGTGGAGGCTTATACTCATCGTCCTTATAGTGGCGCTGATATTCTGGCAATGGTCAGCAGTAACTTCATGGGCTAATAATATTGTCAACAAAGTCTGGGGTCTGTTTGGCTGGGGGCTAGTCCTTATAGCCATACTCGTTATAATCATATTAGGGATGCTCTGGCGGCGGCAGTTATCAACTTTGGCTCGTCGCTGGAAGCTCTATCAGTGGAATAAGTGGCTAGGTGGTGTTGCCTTCATCCTGGCTATATGGGGAATACTTGCTCTCTTTAACCTGGGGGGTAGCTTTGGTCTAAGTATCATAGGTCAAGAGGATTTTATCGCCATCCTCTGGATACTGGGATTAGTCATTATTGGTACTATTTTGGTAGCTCCTAAAGCTTGCTTCCAACTGGTAGCAAATTTCTTCTCATGGTTGGGTAAGCAGTTTACAAGGCGACCTACCGCCAGACCAGCCCTACAACCAGCCCCTGAACAAAAGCCAGCATTGCCTACGGTTATAGCTACCCCCGAACCCCCTGAAATAGAACCGGAGAAGGAAACGGTAACCTCTGTGCTAATGCCTACCCAGGCTCAACAGGAACTGAAGCAGGTGGCTCAGGAGGTATGGAAGAAATATGGCGAATCACCGACTTTAATTACCATTGATGGCTGGCGGTTACCACCTGTTGATATTCTGGATAGGTCTCCTGAGGTCGAGTTTAGTCAAGCCGATAATATGCAAAGAGCTAAGTTGCTGGAGGAAGCTCTAGACAGTTATGGTGTTGAGGCTAAGGTGGTGCAGATAAACGCTGGACCGACAGTTACCCAATTTGGGGTAGAACCGGGCTGGGATAGAAAAATCAAGGAGATAAAGGAAAGGGATAGAGATGGAAGTGTCACGGTGCGGCTGGAGGAGGTATCTAAGACCAGGGTCAAGGTAGAGAGGATAACCTCACTGGCTAATGATTTGGCTCTTGCCCTGGCAGCACCCAGTATCAGGATTGAAGCTCCGGTACCAGGTAAATCGGTGGTAGGAATTGAGGTGCCTAATACCATTTCAAGCTTGGTTAGTCTGCGAGGGGTAATAGAGACCAGCGCTTTTCAGAGAATAGAGGCTAAGTCTAAGCTATCTCTGGCACTGGGTAAAGGTGCTGGTGGTGAGGCAATAGCTGCTGACTTATCAAGGATGCCCCATCTACTTATCGCTGGGGCTACCGGAAGTGGCAAGACTGTTTGCTTAAATTCCATTATCTGTTGCCTGCTAATGCATAACATACCTAATGAAGTCCAGCTTATTATGGTTGACCCCAAGAGGGTGGAACTGACTCCGTTCAATAGCATACCTCACCTGGCTACCCCGGTTATAGTTGATACCAACAAGGCTTTGGGCACGCTGCGATGGCTCAATCAGGAGATGGATAAGCGTCTATGTCGAACGCATCAAAGAGATCGACGAGGAAGAGAAGGACGATCTCAAGAAATATTAAACTTCTTCTCCAGGATCTTCCCCTCCT
>JAIWFK010000129.1:0-3641 GCA_048631695.1 Calditrichales bacterium | reverse complement strand
CGGTGCGAAAAATCTACCGGTGCCAGGGAATAGGAGAATTACTGCTTATATCAATTATTGACCTGGCTACAGAGCTACATGCCCAACTTATTACCCTTGAGGTGCGTGCCTCTAACACCGCTGCCCAGAGCCTTTATTGCAAGTATGGCTTCACCCAAGTAGGTCTGCGCCGTGGCTATTACGCAGATAATAGAGAAGATGGTGTATTGATGTCTACCGAAGATACTCACTCAGCCTCATTTCAGGTGCGCCTTCAACAGCTAAAGCAAGCTCACTCCAGAAAATGGGAAATAGCCTCATATCAGATTGCCAGGTAGCTACTGCCGATAGATTGTAAGTCTTTCTAGAGTTAAATAAACTTGTAATAGGGTCTTAGGAGGTTAAGTCACCACCCTCTTCGACTGGTTTTTTCCTCCCTTTATTTAGCTGTAGCCACTCCTCAAGCCCCTGCTTACTCTTAATAAGTGGCTTTTTAAGCCTATCCACCTGAATACTGGCTAAGTAACTAACCGATTTATACTTCTTAGCCGCATCTATCTCCCGATTAAACTCTTCAACAATTTCATAGGCACCAGCCAGGGTAGCATGCAGGCTCTGGTCTATATAATCCATTTTATCCTTATTCTTATTCCAGTTTCCTATCTTAAATTTCTTGGTTTGCCACTGAAAGGCAAAGGCTTCCATATGCTTCTGATTATAACTTATCTCTGATAGCAGGCTGCGAACTACCTCCAGCCGCCTCTTCTGCTCCTGCTGCTTCCTAAACAAAACATTAACCGCAAGGAGAATAATTACTGGTACCGCATAGCCTATAACTTTACCTATTTCACCCCAATCAAAATCCACCGGTTACCCCCTTTGTCCTAGCTTTGAGGTTTAATTTAACCATAGTATTAAACCCTTTATCCCCTCTAACCAACTGAGCCAATACCCCCATTATTTTGATACTCGCTATCTCTCTGTGGACTACTCTGAGGCAAGCTTTGACCAGTTACGCTTGGGGTTATCCTCTTACACGTTCAAGAACTGTTCCAGCCACTTCTCTACTGTATCGTAGAATTCCTCTGTTAATTGTGGCGGATGCTTCATCCCTTCTATAATTACCAACTCTTTTGGCTGTTTTGCTTTCTCATAAAGCATTTTTGCCTGTTCAATATCAACAAAATAATCTTCTGCGCCTTGAATTATTAGTAATGGGATTGGCGAAACTTGTTCTATTACTGTTACCGGTTTGGGAAATTCAGGGACATTATCTAGTCTGACCAACGGTTGCAGCACCATTCTTCCAAACTGATTGGTGACTAGCCAAAATAACCATTTCGCATTGGATTCAATTATTTCAGCATTAGCCGGAGTGCTGACGGTAATTAAGGCATCAATATTATGATATTTTGCTGCATCATAAATGCCCTCGATACCGCCTAAAGAAAATCCTACCAAGACGACTTTTTTATATCCGCTGTTCTTGGCATAATCTACAACTGCTTTTACATCGTATAATTCCTTCAAACCATTAAAAACACCTAGACTATCTCCGTGTCCGCGAAAATCAAAAGTTATTATATCCCAGCATTTAGACAATCTTTCCGAAAGTGTTTTAATATAAGGTCTGTTTTTACTCCCTATAAAACCATGAGCGATTATACAAACATTTGGTTGACCACATAGAAAATGACTGACACTTATAGTTACGCCATCTTCAGTGAGTAGTGTGAATTCCTTAATAGAAATTTCTTCACCAGTGATTCCAGGTGAGGTAATGCACCCGCTAGACATAACTAATATCGTAAGAATAATTCCAACTATGAGTATTTTCTTTCCATTCATTATTCAGTTGCCAAATTCCTTCTTTAATAATTTGCTCCAAATTAACTAATAATCCGGGTTAATTTAATCGGTTTTCCTCACCAGCAGGCATATGTTCCTTGAGGAGAAGTTTATCGCCAAGCGGTATTTCCCTTATCAGCTAGTGCTGTTTGAATTTGGCTTTCAGGGCTTCTATTTCTTGCTGTCGGTCAAATTCATCCTGGCTAAGGGGTTGGCAAGACTTAAGCTCACTATTTTCTAGTTTAATGGTGAATAGCTCTCTACATTTCCAGCATCGGTACGGACCCTCATAGCTTGACTCAGCCAGGGAAAAACTACCCTCGGTGCCACATTCAGGGCATTTGATTTTGACTATCATATCTTGACCTTTCTCCTTTTCATTTATTTAACTATTACTCAAATAAGACAACACCCGAAAAGAGTCTATCGGCTATAAGCCCAGCTATTGGAGGGAAGAAAAAGGTACATGCCAGACGAATCAGCCAGAATTTCCAACCCATTATGCCTATTTCCAGAGGCAACCGGGAAATTGCCCACAATGACCATCCGGCCATGAAGGCTACTATAGTGCCGATACTGGCTCCAGTGCGCAATAGTCCGGCAGCGATGGGTAAGGCAACGTAAGGACCACCTGGCGTAAGACCACCAACTGCTGTGCCAATCAAGATACCACGGAGACCAGATTCGGCACCTATCCACTTGGATATCATTTCGGCAGGAATAAGAACTTGAATCATACCAGCTATAATAAATGCGAAAATCAGTAGAGGAGCAATCTGTAGTAGTATGTTCCCGGCTGATTTTAGCCCCAAAATGTGCTCTCCGCCTCCTCTTTGATAGGCAATAATGAGAAGGACAATAGCAATTACGCCCATTATTATTGTTGGGATAAGCATTTGCCGGAACCTCCCTTTTTTAATCATCTAATTTCTCCATTTACTTCTCGAGCTTATCATAGTTGTGAATTGGAACTATGTCAAAATGGGTTATTCATTCATTTAATCCTCCTCACCAGCAGGCATATATTCCTTGAGAAGAATTTTATTGGGAAGCGGTAGGAGCTTTCGGGGAAGGATTTGACCACCTCAAAGTCAGCCTTCTTTACCAGCCGCTCTAATTCATGATAGGAGAACAGGTGGTAGTAGCGATACAGGGTCTTATCCTTCTTTCGCCAGGGCACAGCCACATCACGGCGGCTCAACCAGAATCTGGGTTGCCACCGATTCCACACGGTGATAAAGGCTTCACCACCCGGCTTTAATACCCGCCTCAGCTCACTCAAGGCTGCTTGCCTTTCCTCCTTACCTTTTATATGGTGGTAAGTGGCTACTGAAATTGCCCAATCAAAGGTTTCATCACGATAGGGCAGGTGACCAACTTCAGCTACTGATGGGTTCACAGCAAAATTGAATTTCTGGGAGTATTTTCGGGCAAATTTTAGCATCTCGGCGGAGAAGTCCACGCCGTATAACTCAAAGCCATCCTTAAACGGCAAAAAATCAGGTCCATGGGCACAGCCTATGTTCAGTAGTCTGCCTTTCTGCCACTTATGCGCCAGTGCTTCCAGCTCAGCACGGAAGATAGACCAGTGCCTGAAGTTATACCAGCCCGGCGCTATCTGATTAAAAATATCTTTGGTTGTTGCCATAAGTTAAAATCTGCTAAACTGTTTATGACATAATATGAAGAAATTTGCAAGGACTATATCTGGAGTTACGCCGGTGGCGGTGATGACCCTGCCCATTAAATGTCCGGGGCAATGCATATATTGCCCCACGGCTAACCGAACCAAAGCTGATTACCACTGTTTTAAG
>JAIWFK010000128.1:0-3662 GCA_048631695.1 Calditrichales bacterium | reverse complement strand
GTTTGGTTCTGGATCTTGCCGATTTTTTCGTTAAATACGATAGTAGAACGCAGGCCAGACCGCAAAGTAAAAACACAGCACCCGTCCAAATCAGATCAGTGATCAGTAAAACCGCTCCCGCGGTTAAAAATCCAGCGGCAATTAGCTGGAATGCAGAAGGTCGACCAGAAGTTAATGAGATAGCTTGTAGATCATGTGGTATGTGTATGCCTGCATGTCCTACAGCTGCTATTCAGTTGCTAAATTTCCGGGATGACCAATTACTTGATGAAATTGTCCCAATATCTGGTGGAGGTGTAGTTTGTAATGAATGAATGTGATGTTAAATGTGAAGGATATGAAAATATAGTTGTTTTGCAAACACAAGAACAGTTGTTAATGAGTGCAAGATCAATTGCGGTGGGGATTGAAGAGTTTATTGACGAGCATTTACAAGTTCTAAGGACAATTTCAATAAATCCAATGATCCAGGAAAAAGCCTATAAAGGCATACTGGTTAATAAAAACTCTACCAGCCATTGTGTGTGTCGGGACCATTATGAAGTCCACAAAGACCACATGGATGCCTTTACCATGTTGGACGCCAAAGGTATTATGTTACGCAGGTTCCCGCATATAGAAGAAAGAATCGGCAGAGATCACTCTGACAAACTAGATGTCGCTTATGTCCTGAGGGAACATAAGACGCATGTGAGTGAAGTCTTTTTTAACGATTTAGGCAATCTTGCCATATCTCTCATAGAGCCGGTATTTTATAATGATGAATTTGCCGGAATGGTTCGATGGATGATACAAGTTGATACGATCTGGAAACGCTTTATTGAAACAGCAAAAGTAGGCAGGGAAGGCTATGCATGGATGTTTGATAATAGAAATATTATTCTCGCACATCCAAGAGAGGAATTTGTAGGGATATCAGTGTTAGATTTCATGAGAAGGGTGCATAAAGAGAGAGGCCGGGCTCTTGATGACGCCGAAATTGAAAAGCATATTCATGATGAGCATGATTATCTTAATAAAGTTCAGTTTGAAGAGGAAGGGTCCGGGATGTTCTTAGGTTGTATTACCGGCATGGACGAGTTGACGGCTTACAAGAGGATTGCAATAGGAGATAAAAAATGGCATTTGAAATCCCCAAGACACTGTATAGCGGCAAAATCAAAGAGATAACACTGGGCAAGGGTAATAAAGCAGTGACTATTGGCGGCGAGAGTGCTTATCCCTTCTACCTTTTCGAAGGTACCATGCCAAACTTGCCCAAGATAGCCATGGAGGTTTGGGACTGCACTCCTGAAGAGTGGGCTGAAGCCGCTTTAGAGCCTTTTATTGGGGTAATTGACGACCCTGTTGCCTGGGCAAAGAAGTGTGTTGAGGATTACGGAGCGGAGATGATTGCCCTGCAACTTATAAGCACTGACCCAAATGGGCTTGACCGAGGAGCTGACGAAGCTGCCGAGGTGGTCAAAAAGGTGTCTGATACTATTGATGTTCCCTTAATCGTTTGGGGTTGCAGTAATGAGGAGAAAGATACCGAGGTTCTTAGAAGGGTCTGCGAGGTTTGCCAAGAGAAGAACCTTATTATCGGACCACTGGTTGAAGATAACTATAAGAAGATTGGCGCCGCAGCTATTGGTTATCACCATACGGTTATTGCATCAACGCCTATAGACATAAACCTAGCTAAGCAGCTCAATATTCTGCTGGGCAATCTCGGCGTCCCTGATGAACTAATTGTGATGGACCCTACTGCCAGCGGCATAGGCTATGGTATTGAGTACTCCTACTCAGTAATGGAGAGGAAGAGAATGGCAGGATTAACCCAGCAGGATGAAAGGCTACAGTTCCCTATTATTTGCAACATAGCTAAAGAGGTGTGGAAGACCAAGGAAGTGCATATTCCAATGGAGGAAGACCCTAAGCTTGGGGATGCTAAAAAGAGGGGTATTTTCATGGAGGCTATGTCAGCTACAGTTCTACTTCTAGGCGGGGCTGATGTGTTAATCATGAGACACCCTGAGGCAATTAAACTGGTTCGGGATATAATAGCTGAGCTTACGGCTTCCTAAAATAATTAAAGATGAGGGTGTTTAGCAATTTGAACTGTCATTGCGAGCCGAAGCTCTGAGCGAAGCGATCTCACTATTGCTTTCAGAGATAGCTTCGGTCGCCTAGGCGACATCGCAATGACAACTAAACAGCCTCAAGATTGAAAGGGGGTAAGCAGAATGGCGGAAGCAGAAACCAAAAGTTTTGATGAAGCTAGTATTAAGATGATTGAGAAAGCGGCTAGTGATGGGGTTAATACCGTTTTTGATAGAGCGGAAGCGATGAAAGCCTGTCCTATAGGTATGGTTGGCAGTTGCTGTAAACATTGCGGAATGGGACCATGCCGTGTGCCCCTGCCCAAAGGTAAAGAAGAAACCCCAGAGGATAGGCAAAAGAGAAGAGGTATCTGCGGGGCTACTGCTGAGACCATTGCTGCCCGAAATTTCATCCGGATGATAGCTGGCGGTGCCGCCGCTCACTCCGACCATGGTCGAGGAGTGGCTGAGCTCTTCCTGGCGGTAGCCAAAGGAAATGCGCCAGGCTATGAGATAAAAGACGAGCAGAAATTGCTGCAGCTAGCCATGGACTGGGGTATTGAGATTGGTGACCGTAGTAACAACGAAATCGCTATTGACATTGGCGAGAAGGCTCTGGCTGAGTTTGGCAGGCAAGAGGGTGAACTAATAACCTTGAGGAAGGCACCACTAAAGCGCCAGGAGTTATGGCGGAAGCAGGGGGTTGCCCCCCGAGGCATAGATAGAGAGATTGTGGAAATAATGCACCGCACCCATATCGGGGTTGACCAGGACTATAAAAACCTGCTCAAGCAGGGGGTCAGGGCAGCCATCGGTGATGGGTGGGGTGGTAGTATGATTGCCACCGAACTGCAGGACATCCTCTTTGGCACTCCGGCGCCTGTTTTAGGAAGGGCAAACCTGGGAGTGCTTGAAAAAGATAAGGTAAATCTCATCATTCACGGTCACGACCCACTACTTTCTGAGATGATTGTCGCCATTGCTCAAGAGCCGGAGATAGTAGAACTGGCTAAGTCCAAAGGAGCTAAGGGGATAAACCTAGCTGGTATGTGCTGCACCGCCAACGAGATATTAATGCGCCACGGTGTGCCTATAGCTGGCAACTTCCTGCAGCAGGAACTGGCTATAGTAACCGGGGCAGTAGATGCCATGGTGGTAGATGTCCAGTGCATTATGCAGTCCATAGCTACCGTAGCTGAGTGCTACCATACCAAGATTATCACCACCTCACCCAAGGCCAAGATTCCCGGTGCTATCCACATTGAGTTTGACGAGCATGACGCCCTGAAATCAGCCCGGGAAATAGTCAAGACGGCTATTGAGAACTTCCCCAATCGGAAGGGGAATATTCATATTCCTGACAAGAAAACTGACCAAATTGCTGGCTTCAGCCATGAAACCATTAACTACCTGCTGGGTGGCATGTTCCGGGCTTCCTACCGGCCATTAAACGACAATATCATCAATGGTCGCATAAAAGGTATTGGTGCACTTGTAGGTTGTGAGCACTACAAACACAGTGATGATGTGCATTTTAAAATTGCCGTAGAACTTCTGAAAAACGACGTTCTGGTACTTGCC
>JAIWFK010000127.1:0-3688 GCA_048631695.1 Calditrichales bacterium | reverse complement strand
CCTGGCAATTCTGAAATAATATCTGAAGGTGAAATCACCGAGATAGTTATCCCTACCGAGGATGAGATTGAGGTCAAGAGCGGCCAGAAGCAGACGGTGAGCAAGAAGATATTGCCTGGTTATGTCCTTATTCAGATGAGGATGAGCGACCAGAGCTGGAAGATAGTGCGTAATACCCCCGGTGTCACCGGTTTTGTTGGTGGTGGAGATAAACCGGTCCCCCTGACCGAGGAAGAGATCACCCGGATTTTGAAGCAGATGGAGGCCGAAGCACCGAAGCTGAAGATCGGTTTTCGAGAGGGAGAGAGCGTTCGCGTGACTGATGGCCCGTTCCTTGATTTTATCGGAGTGGTGGAAAGCATCAATTCAGAAAAGGGAAAGGTCAAGGTGCTTCTGTCCCTGTTTGGGCGTAGCACACCTGTTGAGCTTGATTTCCTGCAGGTAGAGAAGCTTTGAGTTTTCAGGAGAGATAGATGGCGAAAAAGGTAAAAGCCGTGATTAAGCTGCAGATACCGGCCGGGCAGGCAAACCCGGCTCCCCCGGTAGGTCCGGCGCTAGGACAGCACGGGATTAATATAATGGGGTTCTGCAAGGAGTATAACGAGCGTACCGCCAACCAGTCCGGCTCTATCATTCCGGTTGAGATAACCGTCTTTGATGACCGGTCATTCACCTTTATTACCAAGACGCCACCGACCAGTGATTTGTTGAAGAAGGCGTTGGGTCTGGAAAAGGGTGCCGGAGCTACTGGCCGTGAGAAAGCAGGCACGTTGTCCCGGGACAAACTCCGTGAAATAGCCAAGCTTAAGGCAAAAGACCTGAACGCAGTCAGCATTGAAGGGGCGGAGCGAATTATTGAGGGCACAGCTCGAAGTATGGGAATTGAGGTAGAGTAAAAATGGTAAGGCGCGGTAAAAACTATCAGGAAGCAGCTAAAGAGTTAGATAGAGAGAAGGCTTATGAGCCTCAGGAGGCTATTGAGTTGGCGAAGAAGGTGGCTCATGCCCGATTTGACGAGGCAGTTGAGCTTCACCTTCGGATGGGTGTTGACCCTAGAAATGCCAGTCAGCAAGTCCGTGGTGTCGCTCTTTTACCTCATGGCCTGGGGAAGAAGGTTCGTGTTCTGGTTTTTGCTCAGGGTGAGGCTGAAAGGATTGCCAAAACAGCCGGCGCAGATTTCGTTGGTGGTGATGAGTTAGTTAAAAAGATTGAGGGTGGTTGGTTGGATTTTGATATGGCTATTGCTACCCCTGATATGATGGGTAAGGTAGGTAAACTGGGCAAAATTTTAGGCAGGCGGGGATTGATGCCTAACCCTAAATCAGAAACAGTAGTAGATGCTAACGACTTGCCTAGAGTAATAGGTGACGCTGGTAAAGGTCGGGTGGAATTTAAGCTTGATAGAACGGCTATTATTCATGTACCTTTGGGGAAGATTAGTTTTGAAGTTGATAAATTGATGGGTAACCTGACGGCAGTAGTCGAGGCAGTGGTGAAGGCTAAACCTAGTGGCGCCAAGGGGCAGTATGTTAGAACTGCTTCCTTAGCTACTACTATGGGGCCCGGTATTAGGCTTGACCTTAAACCGACCCTGGCTTTAACTTCCAGTTGATATTATAGTAATTTAATAATCGTCCTGAGACAGCGGGTGCCGCTTTAGGCTTAAACTAGTGCCTGCCGAGGTCGACAAGATCTTAAACAAATGAGATTTTGCCAAGTCCTTGTGCGGTACGGTATAAGGACTTATTGTTTTTATGTGGCTGTCCAGAAATTAACCTGTTTCTCTTTTGTCATTGCGAGGGGAGAAGCCCCGAAGCAATCCTAAAGAGCGTAGTGCGATTGTCACGCTTCGTTAATAATGACAAAGGTATGTTTTTCTGTAGTTTTCAAACAGCCTCTTAAGTAGATGCCATCAGCGCTGGTTAGGAGTAAAAAATGTCTAGAGAAAAGAAAGTACAGATAATTGATAGTTTACAGGATACTATTTCTAAATGTAATGTTGGTATTCTGACTGACTATCGTGGATTGTCAGCCTCGGAAATGAATGTTCTGCGCCGTAGACTGAGGGAGTCAGGCATCACTTATAGAGTGGTGAAGAATACTCTGGTACGGTTTGCTGTGGAAAGAGCCGGCAGGGATGAGTTAGTTAGCTTCTTTGAAGGTCCAGTAGCTATTGCTTTTGGTTATGGTGATATAACTGAACCGGCTAGAGCATTAACTGACTATATTCGCACCTCGAAGGCCAGTTTAAGTATTAAGGGAGGCTTCTTAAGTGATAGACTACTTACCTCGGAGGAGGTGAAGACTCTATCTACATTGCCATCAAGAGAGATATTGCTAGCTAGAGTTATAGGTGGGATGCAAGTTCCTATCATTGCTTTAATCAATTATCTCGCTATCCCCATAAATGGGATTATAGGAGTGCTACAAGCTAGAATTCAACAATTGGAGGGAGGACAAGATGCCAGAAAATGAAGTAGAAATTAGTGAAGGAGACTCCGTTAGCAAGCAGAAAGCCCCTGCCAGAGTAAAGAAGGAGAAAAAGGTCGCAGCGATTGACGAAGTAATGGCTACAATTAAAAATATGACAGTACTTGAACTGGCAGAGTTAGTCAAGACTTTACAAGATGAATTTGGGGTTAGTGCAGTGGCTATGGCTCCAGTAGCAGCAGCTACGGAGGCGACGGCCGAAGCGGCGGCTCCGGATGCTGAAGAGCAAACAGAATTTACTGTGATGCTAAAGGAAATAGGGGCTAATAAGATAAGTGTGATTAAGGCGGTGCGTGAGGTGACTACCCTGGGGCTGAAGGAATCTAAGGATTTGGTAGAGAGTGCTCCCGCAGTAGTGAAGGAAGGGGTTAGTAAGGATGAGGCAGCTACCATGAAACAGAAGATGGAAGCGGCTGGGGCTACTGTTGAAATTAAGTGATACCTGTATCGGCGGTTTGGCTGACGGGTTGAAAACGGTGCCAAAAACCCATATAGTATCACTGAATAGCGTTCCTTTAGAGAAGGTAGATAATGCCTTATCGCGATTGCTTTATTGTAATGGGTATGGGCGGTTTCTTTATCCTTCTTGGTTTTGCCACAATCTTCTGGGGTAAAAGAGAAGGGAAGAGCTATTTTAACTCCATTTCTACTCGCCATGATGCGAGAGAGTTCTTAGAGCGCCAGCCAGAGTGCCGTGAGCCTAAGGCGCTGAAAATAGGGGGTTGGCTAGCAATTATTACCGGCTTGCTTATGGTGGTTATGGGTGGCGCCCTTTGGCTTTGGGGTTGAGAATATTTATCAACCTGATAACTTCAACCTATTCTTGATATTCGTGGTTACTAATCTATATTAGGCGGAAGCTGGCAAAGGCGCTGAAGCTCCTCTTACTATCTTCCATACTTTAGCTTGGCATATAGAAGCACAGAGACAAGAGCTGTTCCAATTGCATTCCAGATGATGACCGGGGGCAGCCCGAAAGAAATTCCGTAAGCTAACCAACTGATGAGACCTAGTAAAAGTAAGATGTTAAAAAGCAGGCTTATTTCGCGGGCACTTTTAAGCTTGAAAATACGAATGAGCTGAGGAATAAGACTGCAGGTGACCAGTGCGTGCCCGTCCGCTTCTGGGCCCGTACCTGGCAGGGCACAATGTATCGAATATGTCCCGGTCGCTCTCATCGCAGCGGAGCGGTACTGGC
>JAIWFK010000126.1:0-3769 GCA_048631695.1 Calditrichales bacterium | reverse complement strand
GATGGAGTTCCCGCACGGCAATGTTGGTTATGTGAGCTTCATCAGCCATAATCCAGAAGCCAGCAAAACCGACAATGTATTGTTTGCTTGACGAGGGTAGTTCACGACCAAAGAAACGGTTACGGTTAAATAACTGTCTCACCTTGGACAACAGTCCGGGGCGGTGTATCTCCGGTGACGTTTCTACCTCAGGGTCGCCAACCGTTTCCTCCTCCTTGTGAGCTACGATATAGTGGGCTAGCCGGTTTTGTAGCTCATGCTGATAGTTAGCCGGTGGCCACAGAGTAGGGAAGGCTTCACGATCAATCTCATTAACCTGGGCAATGTCTTCTTTGCACATTAGGTGCACAGATAAAAGCAAGCTTGTATCCCCCATGGTAAGTTCTGATTTTAGAATTATTGTAGCATACTCCATTCGCTGATGGTATCTAAAACCTATCTTTCCAAGGCTTCTTTCGTTAAACTATATGCACAGGATAACGCCATAATATCGGTAAAACCCGGGCTTAATATTGGAGCCTGGAGTTAGCTGGTGGGGGGGTTGTCAAGTGCAAGATGAGGAGACCCTGGTCCGGCAAGCACAACAGCATGACCAGGAGGCTTTTGGTCAACTATACGAGGCAAACTTCAATAAGATCTATCGTTATGTTGTTCTCAGAATAGGAAATGAGACAGAGGCAGAGGATGTGACCCAACAGGTCTTCGTCAAAGCACTGCAGTCTATTTCTTCCTTTAGATGGAAGGGAGTACCCTTCTCAGCCTGGTTATTTCGTATTGCTCATAACCAGGTGATTGACTACCTGAGAAAGAGAGGAAAGCGAGCTACTGTCTACTTGAATGAATCGCTGAGTAATGATGATAACCCACAACTGGCAACTGAGCGGAAACTAGATATTGAGCAGCTAATACTAGCTACTAAGCATTTAACTAAGGCACAGCGGGAGGTGATTTGCCTCCGCTTTACTAGTGAGCTGTCTACTGCCCAGGTGGCAAAAGTTATGGGCAAAAGCGAGGGAGCAGTAAAGGCACTACAACATAGCGCAATAGTAGCTCTGCGCAAAACACTATCGTTAGGATAGGATAATGAAGGAGTCTAGAGAATTTAATGATATCCTGGATGAATGCCTAGAGCGGCTGCTGGTTAAGGACGGAACCATAGAGGAGTGTCTGGCGAGTTACCCTGAGTTAGCCACCGAGCTTGAGCCACTACTCCAGACGGCTGTGGCAGCTAGGCAGGCATCATCTATTCAACCCCGACCAGGGTTCAGAGCCAAAGCCAGATACCAGTTCCACTCGGCACTTCAGGCAATGGAGTCTAGGAAAAATCGCTCCTTCTTTGGCCGGCCACGGCAGTGGGTAACTGTAGTAACTGTGGTCCTTGTTCTCCTATTGGCTGGGGGTGGCACAGTGGCAGCGGCAAGTAATAGTATGCCCGATGGAGCTCTCTATCCGGTGAAGCTGGTAACAGAGCAAGTACAGTTAATGCTGACCCCCTCCGATATAGCCAAGGCAAGGCTGTATGCTAGGTTAGCCGATAGGAGAGTTGCCGAAATAATATATATGGCAGACAAAGATAACGCCCAGCAAGTAGAGGCCATCACCCAGCGCCTGGATAAGCATCTGGTAATGCTAGTCAGATTAGCAGTAGCCGTTAAAGCACCGCAAGTATTGGCACCATCTGAGGAGGCTACAGCTCATAGGGGCACCTTTGGCGGGGTTAATAGCCAAGCTAGCCTAAGAGCGACTTTGGCACGCTATGCTATCAATCACCCAGCAGCTCTCCGTACTGCGCTGGGGAAATCACCAGAGTCAGTTAAGCCTGCCCTCCGCCGGGCAATTGCTGTATCAGAGACTGGCTATGAGAAAGCCCTTGTGGCTTTGGATTAGCCACCAACCAATTTTCCAAAATAACCTAAGTCGCCACTAACCAATTGGCGACTTCTTCGTTATATAAATAGAGGATTTTAGGAAAGTGAGAAAGTGAGTATGAAATTATTGATTGGTCTATTAACCCTGGGGGTGGTGCTGGTGGCTACAGGACTGGTGCTGCTGGTGATACAGGGATAACCAAGAGTTTTCCATTTATATTGATTGTGTTGAGGAGGAACCGAAGCAATGAAAAGGAGGTAAATAATGAAAAGGGGGATAAATTAGCAAAGGATATTTCTAAGTAGGAGGTTAAAGGTGAAAAAGAATTGGTTACTGGGGATAAGCCTGGCATTGGTGTTAGCCATTGTTGGCTTGTGTGGCTGCGCTACATCAGGACAGGTGAACTTGGTTAATCAGCAGGAAGGGATTCACGTCACCGGCAAAGGAGAGGTGATGGCGGCGCCTGACATCGCCACCTTAAGGCTTGGTATTGCCGCTCAGGCAGCAAGTGTAGCTGAGGCTCAAACCCAAGCGGCTGAAGCGATGGGCAAGGTAATAGCAGCCCTGATTGATAATGGCGTGGCTGAAAAGGACATTCAAACCCAGTATTTTAGCATTCGCCAGATAACAAAGTGGGATAGGGAAACAGAAGAAGAGGTGGTAATTGGCTACCGGGTAACTAATAAGGTAACTGCTAAGATAAGGGATGTAGATAAGGCTGGCGCCATTATTGACGCCGTAGCCGAAGCTGGGGGCGACCTCACCCGTATAGATGGCATAAGCTTTTCCGTGGATGACCCGTCAGCCTACTATGAGGAGGCAAGACAAAAGGCAATGGCTGATGCCGAAGCTAAAGCGGAGCAACTGGCTGAACTGGCTAGCGTGACTTTGGGTAAACCAACCTATATCTCCGAGGGTGTCTGGATTCCACCCATCCCAAGGGATATATATATTGGAGAAGCAACCACAGCGATTGAGACCCCAATTAGCCCTGGGGAGATGGAGATTAGACTTACTGTTCAGGTGGTCTATGCTATCCTCGGATGATGAAACATTTTTGAACAGGAGGTGAAGTATAATGTCCAGAAGAACGAAGGTTATCATTTCAGTGACGATGGCAATACTTTTGCTGGCAGTGGGCACCACTGCGATTGTAATGGCACAGGAGGAGACCACGCCGACGCTAGAACCAGGGGCAAAGGGGCTTCTAGTCAGAGTTGCCGAGATTCTAGATATTCCCGAGGAGGACCTGATCAACGCCTTTAAGCAGGCGCGTCAAGAGCTAAGAGGGGAGGCTTTCATCGGGGCATTGGATAGAGCCGTGGAAAAGGGACGCATTACTCAAGAGGAAGCCGATGAAATCAAGGAGTGGCTGGAGCAAAAACCAGAAGCTCTAGGCCCGTTTTCCCGCGCTTTACGCCACTCCCACGCCTTTAAAAGGTTGCACTGCCATGATTGGTCACCCAGACTAGCCGATTAATTCACTTTAGACACCAAAGATACGACAGCGGAGGAGCCCCGTTTGGGCTCCTCCGTTATTTTACTCATCAGTCACTCTATCTTTATATTGGCATAGCGTTCCCACTCGCTGTAAACGCAGCCGCAGTATTGCTGGCGGTAGAGATTTAACCCTTTGGTCATACGGCGGCTATCCGAGTAGCGTTTCCTGAGGTCAGCATACAGGAAATCTATGTCCTTTTCTTTAGCTAGCTTGTCGCCAATTTCGCGGAGCAAATCATGCTTCTGGTGGGGGCTGATGAGCAGGGTGGTGGTAAAAGCACTAAACCCCTTTTGATAAGCTGTTTCCGCCGTCCGGGACAGGCGAAGCTCAAAGCAGTGCCGGCAGCGCTGAGCTTCATCACCCACTACCCGGCGGAAGTACTCAATGATGTCATAACCA
>JAIWFK010000125.1:0-3821 GCA_048631695.1 Calditrichales bacterium | reverse complement strand
TGCCCACGCAGTTATCAGGAAGTGAGACAACCTTACTCACCACTGTACAAACATCGGCATGACGACATGGATATAGTTATCCACCCCTACCGGGCGGATAACGCCAGGGCTTGATGGATTGGTCGTCTCCAGGGCTACTTGTGCCTCGTGAAGTACACCGAGCACATCGATTAGATACTTGCCATTAAAGGCAATCTTTGCCTCTTCACCCTCAACAATAGCATCAATCTCACCAACATCATCGCCTATTTCCTCAGAACGGGCTGAAACAGTTATTTTACCCGGGGTTAGCTCACTACCGGCAGCTATCACCAAACGGACGATGCCACTGCCATCACGGGCAAAGATAGAAGCTGTCTTGGTCGCCCGCAAGAATTCAGCAACACTAACCACTGCTCGGGTAGTGGAGCTCTGGGGAATAAGCTGGGTATATTGGGGAAAGGTGCCCTGAACAAGCTGGGATACTAGCTCGATATTCTTTAAACGAAATAGAGCCTGGCTCTTTTTGGGATTTACTGTTATCTCAATTGGCTCCTCCTCATCAGCTATAAGACGATTTAGCTCAGCCAGGGTTCGAGATGGAATAATGACTTCGGTCTTCTCAGTAACCGGAACGGCAAGAGGCAGTTTGTATACAGCTAATCTAAAGCCATCGGCGGCGGCTAGTGTTAATAAATCACCATCAAACTGGGCATCAACCCCGGTAAGCACTGGGCGCGACTCTTCTGTGGCAGCGGCAAATATAACATGGGCGATTCCCTGACGAAGGGCATCTGCCTCTACCCTGGTGGTAATGCCCTCATCAACTCGGGGTATAGGGGGGAAATCTTTAGCATCAATCCCGCTAATTCGTGCCTCAAATCGAGCACACTTTAATCCCAATGTCTTGGTCTGAGGGGAAAGGCTAACATCAACCTTCTCGCTAGGCAACGAGTTAATAAACTCGGTAAGAAGTCTCGCCGGAACAGTAATTTCTCCCTCTTCCTCTACTTTGGCGCCAATCCAGCAGCTTATAGCCATTTCTAGATTAGTGGCGGCTAGCTTGAGGCGAGACTGGTCGGTGGCTAAGAGAACATTGTTAGTTATAGGCAGGGTTGTTCTGGTAGCTACTGCTCTCCCTACTACGCTAAGCCCTCGATTAAGATTCTCCTGAAGACATGATAACTTCACGATACACCCCCTAAATTATGCTAACTCTAGCTCTTGTGGAGTAGTATAAACTAAATTCTAGTCAATGTTAATTTTTTCGCTTAATAATTTATATAGTATGTTTAATATCCTGTATTTTACCAGAACTCAGGATTTATAGTGACCCCTTAAACTTTCTAATACCTGGTATACTTTTCTGGCTGCCTGCCCCCGATGACTAACCTGGTTTTTTGTTGCCAGAGGTAGTTCAGCCATTGTCTTGCCCAGTTCAGGTAGGTAGAAGATAGGGTCATAGCCAAAACCTTGCTCACCCCTGGACTCAAAGGTGATAACCCCCCCACACTTGCCGGAACAAAGCTCTAATTCTCCCTCAGGCGTGGCTATAGCAATAACACACCTGAAACAGGCAGACCGCTTCTCCCACGGCACATCTTTGAGCCGTGACAACAGGTAGTTAATCTTTTCACTATCTGAAGCACCTTCACCAGCATAGCGAGCTGATAACCGACCAGGCTCACCACCCAAAGCATCAACCTCCAGCCCTGAATCATCAGCCAAAGTCACTAATTGACTTCTAGCCGTACCAGCCCTGGCCTTTAATCTAGCATTCTCTTCAAGGCTCTCTCCTACCTCATTGACTATGCTGATTACGCCCTCTTCAGCCGGGGTAACCAGCTGGTAGGGGAGATTCTGGAGTAAAGTCCTATACTCGCGCACCTTGGCTTGATTGTTTGTCGCCAGGAAGAGCTTAGGCACGCCCATAATTTATAGGTTGGTAAACCTTCCCTCCAATTTTTTCATCACCTGAGGCATAGTAGTATATTCCATTTCCTCTAGAGGCAAACGGTGTGGCTCAAAGGGTCCGTGGCGACGCATAAAATCAGCGGCATCACTTGCTTGCTGGCGAGCGTTATCAAAGGACTTATCGGCAAACATGTCACGAGGTCCCACCAGCTTGCCTCCACTAAGCTGGAAGCCAACAGACACTACTCGTGGTGGCCCGTCAAAACGGGTTGGAGTACTATCGGGAATGGACACTGGCATCAGTGGCCCCATATGCGAGCCCCGCATCCACCCCTCCACCAGCAAGGGTAAGGTGAATGGTTCCAGCACCTCTCCTACCGCTGGGAATTGCCCCTGAGAGCGGACAATACACACCGGGTCATCCTTACCCACATATCGACCAGCAATTAAAGCCAGGCGCTGGGTGGAGGATACAGCCGCTATCTCCTTGGTATCCCGGTGATAGACCGCCTTTACCATATAGCGGGAAGGCGCCCCTATGAAAACCAGTAAATCATAAATCTCATCAGGGGCGTTAAAGGTTATCTTCTTACCTTCCTTGATATCGTGCACCTCAAAAGCAAAACCGGTGTGCATATTCTCAGCAATAACCAGCCCGATGGTATTAAACGGGTCAGCAAACATCTTGTATAGGGGCATATTCCACGCCCCAGATGAGGTCTTATCAGCCATAAAAATAATAATGGTCTCAGCAGGACGTTCCTCAATTTCCATCTCAGCCACCCCGGGACCCATCCCTTTGACATTACCCGAGAAAGCATCAGCCAGTAAATCCTGCCCGGCGCCATGAAGCTTTAATTTTTTAGCTACCTCGGTGCCGGCAACAAAGGTGTCCCAGGCTAATTTATGGATTTTTTCATCTTCTTCACCCCGCTGGTGAGTCATAATCAATTGTAGGTCGTCCCCACACTTGGTTACATGATAGTCAACCAGTAATCCCTCATCTTTAGCCTTAGCCATGCACTCTTTACCCTTGGCTATAACATCGGGGTGAGACTCAGAATGCCCCACATAACCCCCTACATCAGCCTTGATTACACTCAATGTGATACTCATAATGCCTCCTTTATTATTAGTTAATAATCAATCCCCTTTCGTGCCATTACTCCTTTATCATAGGGATGTTTAATTTTCAGCATCTCAGTAACCACATCTGCCAGTTTAATCAGCTCAGCATCAGCCTTGCGACCGGTAAGGATAAGCTCCACATTCTTTGGCTTATCATTAATAAGCTTAATCACTTCATCCAGTTCAACTAGGTTCCAGGCCACTGCCAGATTCACTTCATCCATCACCACCAAGTCATAGTTGCCACTGAGCATAGCCTCACGACTGGCAGCTAGAGCCTGTCTTGCCTGCTCTATTTCCTCGGGCTTAATATTTGCCGAGTCAATGAGGACTCTTTGCCCAAAGCTAGCCATATTAACATTGGATAACATTCCCAGAATACTGCGTTCACCGTAGGAGCAACCACCCTTCATAAAGTAGACAATATATACTCTCAGACCCTGGCCTGAGGCTCTAAATACTGTCCCCAGTGCTGCCGAGGTCTTACCCTTACCAGCACCGGTGAAAATATAGACAAGTCCCCTCGTCGATGATTTAGAGGACGGGAAATCATATGAAGTAATCTTTTTTGTCATAAAACCCCTGACTAAAAACCAAGACTGTGGTAGCGATAGTCTAACAACCTGCCCTAGCCGTGTCAAGGAATCGACTTGTGTGTGTCCGGTAGTTTGATGGCATCTCTCTCTTCTTTCAAGGTCGTAGAGGGTGGCGAGTGTTCCCCTCTGGTTCCGTTATTACAAGCTCCTTTTGTCATTGCGAGAAGTCCTTCACCGAAGGACGACGAAGCAATCTCTACGCCC
>JAIWFK010000124.1:0-3826 GCA_048631695.1 Calditrichales bacterium | reverse complement strand
TTAATGGTACATGTATAAATAACCTACCCCCTCACCAAATTTATGATTTAGGCCTGGTAAATGCCTTTCAATTGCCTCGACTCTTTTTTAATCTCAGCGTACTAGATAATATGCTGGTAGCAGCACGAGGGCATCAAGGCGATAGGTTATATAATAGCCTTTTCCGGAGAAGGAGATGGCAGGAGCAGGAAAAAGGGCTGATTGAGGAGGCTCTGGATATTCTGGAGCTTGTGGAGCTGGAGCAATGGTCTTTTTCCCCGGCTGGTGAGCTTTCTGGTGGGCAGAGAAAGCTTCTAGAAGTTGCCAGGGGGCTTATGGCTAAACCGAGGCTTTTGCTCCTAGATGAACCGGCGGCGGGGATAAATCCCGAATTGGGAAACAGAATATTTCAGAAATTAAAAGATTTCTCTCATAACGGCATAGCCTTTTTCATTGTGGAGCACCGGTTAGAGATATTATTTGATTTTGCTACCTGGGTTTATGTTATGGATAAAGGGAGGGTAGTGATTGCAGGAGAACCGCAAGCCCTAATTAATGACCCGACTTTCTACGCAGTATATCTAGGGGAAGAATAAATGGATGCTATCTTTGTAGCTGAAAATATTGATGCCGGCTATGGTGATGCCATTATTATTCAGGGTGTCTCTATCCAAGTGGCTGAGGGCGAGATTGTAGCCATCGTGGGACCTAATGGCAGTGGTAAATCAACTCTGATTAAAAGTTTCCTTGGCTTTGCCAGGTTATTTCAGGGTAGTGTCTTTTATCAAGGGAAGGATATCACTGGCACAGCCTCCGATCGAATAGTGAGCCTGGGAATAGGCTATGTTCCTCAGATAAACAATATCTTCCCCAATCTTACTATAGCCGAAAATCTAGATATGGGAGCATATCACAGGAAAGGTAGAGCCTCCATCAAGTCGGCGATGGAGGAAGTATATGATATGTTTCATGAGCTAAAGGTGAGGAAAAAATATTTAGCCGGGAACTTGAGTGGTGGTGAAAGGCAAATGCTTGCCATAGCTAGAGCGATGATGGCACAGCCTGAAGTTCTATTGCTTGATGAACCATTAGCCTCGTTATCTCCTAAGCCAGCTTCAGCCATCCTGTCTAAGATGGAGAGCATAAGAGAAAACGGTACCGCTATAATAATAGTAGAGCAAAATGTCAAAAAGGTGCTGAGCATCTCGAATCGGGGCTATGTTTTGGTTAATGGCACCTGTGTTATGGAGGGAGATGCCGACTCTCTATTTGCTGAAGACTCCTCCAAACAGCGCTATTTGGGGTTAGAAGTTAAAAAGGATTGACGCATGTTTAGTTTTCGGACTGAAGTACATTAAACGCTATATTTTAAAGGAAGGAGGTGATTGATACAGTTTTTTTAGATAAATTAGCATTAAGCATTAAATTTTAAGAAAGGAGTAACGTATGTTTAAAAAGTTGTTATTGGTGGTGGTTGTCTTATCTTTGCTCGTACCAGCGGCAGCTTGTGCCCCAAAGGAAGCTGAGACAGTCAAGATAGGCTGTGTGCTAGAGCTCACTGGACCTTTGGGTCATATGGGGGAGATGATGCTGGATGCTGCCAAGATGGCAGTTGAGGATATTAATGCTGCTGGTGGGGTGTTGGGGAAACCATTGGAACTATTGGCAGAGGATGGTGCTACTGACGCAGCCATAGGCTTTGACAGAGTTAAGAAGCTAGTTGAGATAGACGGGGTACAAGCAATTGTCGGTCCCATGATAACCCCAACCTCCGAGCTTTCAATGCCATATGCCAAGGTACACAAAATCCCCTTGATAACGATGTCAGCTACAGGGGTTCAACTCTCGGAGGTAGAGGGGACAGAATGGTACTTCCGCACCTGCCTGCGTGATGATGCTCAAGCTCTAGTGTTAGCCGATTTCGTTCTGGATGCAGGCTATACCAAATTGGCTACTATGGTATTGGATAACACCTATGGTATAGGTTTAGAAACAGCGATTGTTGACGGACTTGAAGCGGGAGGATGGCAGGGAGAACATGTGGCAACGATACATTACGATATAACTAAGAAGGACTATCGCACTGAGCTAGGCGTAATTAGGGATAGCAACCCGGATGTAGTTCTAGCGGTTACCTACGGTGACGATGGCATCATAGTCTTTAAACAGGCCTTAGAGATGGGCCTGGATGAAATTGCCTGGCTTGGCTGCGATGGCAATTACGGCTCAGCTCTGTTTGCGGAACCCAGTAGCGCTGAGTTTATGGAGAAGGCCATTGTTGCTGGGACCAGAACTGTTGGCTTAGGAACACCTTATGAAGAGTTTGTTTCTAACTATACCGAAAAGTTTGGTGCAGCTCCTGAAACCTACTGCGATACCACCTATGATGCGGTATTGGCAATAGCCAATGCAATAGAGGCGGCTGGTGTCTATGACGGTGAAGCGATAAGGGCTGCCTTGGTTGAAATATATGGATTTCATGGTGTCACTGGCCCCATCGTTTTCAATGAACTAGGCGATCGCACCGCCGGTGCCTTTGAAATCTGGGAAGTGGTAGAAGATGCTACCACTGAAACTGGCTATAACAATGCTCCAATAGAGATAGTTACCTGGATTATGTAAGCGACAATAATAATTATTTATCGATTGCTAACTGTAAAGTAAAATGCTACCATAGTCATGCTATGGTAGCATTTTACTTATTATAGGGGTGCTTTAAAAGGGGATGAGTATGGAGAAACTCGGCACGTTAGATAGTTTAAGAATCACAGTTCTGGCGGAGGATTCTGTCCTTTACGAAAGTCCATATCTGGGGCAGCACGGGGTTTCCTTGTTACTTGAAGGTGTTAGCGGGGGGAATATAAAGAGAATCCTGGTTGATGTCGGTCAAAATTCCGAGGCTCTGCTCAGCAATATGGAAACCATGGGTATTTCCCCAACAAATATTGATACAATTGTGCTAACACATTGTCACTATGACCATACCCAAGGAATAGTGCGTATGCTCAGGGAAATTGGTAGGAAGGATGTTCAAGTGATTGCTCACCCAAGCATCTTCCGTCTCCATTTTGTTACTCAACCCTATCCCAGGCATGTAGGTATTATGCCAGGTGATTCAAAGGTGGAGATAGAAAAAGCTGGTGGTAGTTTGTCACTAACCAAAGACCCTTTGGTGATTATGCCCGGGATTATGACAACTGGTGAAGTAAAAAGACGAACTGAGTTTGAGGAAGCAATGATAGGGCTGAAGACTATAGACAATGGAATGGTTATTGATGATTTAATGCTTGATGATATTTCTGTTATAGCAAGTGTCAAGAATAAAGGTCTAGTAATTGTAACAGGTTGCAGCCATGCCGGCATCATTAACATTGCCCATCAGTCTATAGAAGTAGCTGGCGGCAATAAAATAGAAGGTATTATCGGTGGACTGCATCTTGTGGAGGTATCCGATACTGTAATAAAGAGAACGGTTGAGGAACTCACTAAGCTGAATGTGGCATGGATAAGCGCTGGTCACTGTACCGGGTTCAAAGCGCAGGTTGAACTTTATCTTGCCTTTAAAGAAAGGTTTTCACCTTTGCATACCGGAATGCAATTTGAATTGGTGTCAACAGGCAGAAGATTGGTCTTAAAATAACCGATAAGACCACCTAGAAAGTAATCACTTCATCCACTTTGACCTTAACCACGTGCTTAACCTTCATCCCCTTGGCGGAATACTCAGCCGAGATAGTATCAAATAGGTTGCCGCTGTCCATAATCTCCACCGCCTTCCCCCAGACACGGCAGCCCTTACGTGTAGCAGCATCAAAGACTATCGCTGATAGTTGTGGGTTCTCTGCCA
>JAIWFK010000123.1:0-3857 GCA_048631695.1 Calditrichales bacterium | reverse complement strand
GGGCGCTGACGCTTGTCGAATCGAGCAGTCCGCGCCACGAAAAAGTTGCCGAGCAATTGCTCTCGCGCCTGCTGCCGCACACGGGCGAGGCTATTAAACAATCTTATTAATGCCCTTTAGTTTTGAGGAAGGAAAATAGCTTCCACTTTCGCCCGCTTAATTCGTTCTTAGTCTCTGCCCCCATCAGCTCAATTGCTGCTTGGCGAGGGTTTAAACCATTATATAATACTTGATAAATTTTTTCGGTAATTGGCATCTCTAATTCCATCTGTTGGGCTAGATTCCAGGCAGCGATAGTGGTGCTTACCCCCTCGGCTACACCTATTATTGAGGCTGTTATCTCCTCTAGCGAGCGTCCCTTAGTTAACTCAACCCCCACATAGTGGTTACGACTCAACGGGCTGGCACAGGTGGCAATTAAATCACCTAGTCCGGCTAACCCGGAAAAAGTAAGGGGATTTGCTCCAAGGGCGACTCCAAGAGCCGTCATTTCGGTTAGACCTCGGGTCATAAACGCTGCCTTGGCATTGTCGCCGTAGCCCAGCCCGTCAGCTATACCTGCACCTAGGGCGATGATATTTTTTAATGCACCACCTAGCTCTACCCCTATGATATCGGTATTGGTATATACACAAAGGTTGGGGGTGGTTAACAACCTTTGGGCTTTTCTGGCTATAGCTTCATCCCAGGCAGCTACCACTGTAGCCGCTGGTAAGTTGTGGAGAATCTCCCGTGAGAGATTGGGTCCGGAAAGAGCACAGATATTAGACCGAAAACTGGGCTCTATCTCCTCAGCAATTACATGTGACATACGCTTGTTGCTGCCAATCTCCAGTCCCTTAGCCGCGCTAATCACCAGCATCGACCCATTTAAGTACTCGCTAACCAGCTTTATATTGTGGCGTATAGTCTGGGATGGTACTGCCAGGATAATCGCTTCTACATTAGATAGCGCTTCACTCAGAGAGCTAGTAATAGATAACTGAGGGGGGAAGACAGTACTAGGTAGCAGGGTTGAATTATGTTCACCCTTTCTTAATTTAGCAGCTTCTTGTTCTGTCCGAGCCCACAGCCTAACCTGCAGTCCCTTTTGAGCTAACACCATTCCTAAGGTCATCCCCCAGGCAGTGGTGCCAATGATAGCAATATTGGGCATCTCTTATCCCATACTTCCCGTTTATGGTTCTTGAGAATCTTGATTTTTGGAATAATTGGACTGAGGTAAATCACCTTTCTCAGCCTTATCACCTAGCTTACGCTCCTTGCCTGATATTAACCTCGCAATATTATCACGATGCATGATAATAATAAGTATTGTACCTATTAAAGCATAAACCAGGTATTCAATAGGGAACCCGTTCATGATAGTAAGAGGCACCAATATGGTATAGGTGCCTACTACCCCAGCGATAGAGCCCAACGAGGCAAATTTGGTTAAGCCGGTACCAATAATAAGAATCTCACCACCAAATAGTGCTGCCGGTGGGCACAAGGCTATTAACCCGCCAAAGAAGGTGGCAACACCCCTACCCCCCTTAAATTTCAGGAATACTGACCAATTATGCCCAGCTATAGCTGCTAGAGCCGCTAGACATTGAGCAACCAGTACCCCTAAGCCAAAGTCACCTACTACCAGATAGCTTCTACCGACTATTAACCCGGCAAATGTTACCGCAAGTACTCCCTTCAGAATATCTAGGATGACTACTGCCACGGCTGCTTTTTTACCAGCCGTTCGGAGAACGTTAGTCGCTCCTATCTTGCCGCTACCATGTTTAGTGACATCCACTCTAGCACTTCGCTTGCTTATCCATACACCAAAGGGAATAGAACCTAAAAGGTAGCCAAGAATGGCCACACCAACAAACTTAGCAATTATCATGACTCACCCCTCGTTTTAAAGACTAGACGAAGTGGAGTGCCAGCGAAACCAAATGATTGGCGCAGCTTATTTTCCAAGTAGCGTTTATAGGAAAAGTGTAATAGTTTGGCATCATTGACAAAAAAAACAAAGGTCGGTGGATTCACCTCAGCCTGAGTGGCATATAGAATCTTCAGCTGCTTACTACCGATTCGGGGTAAGGTGTGAGCGGCTACTGCCTGCTGAACCACACTATTAACTATAGCAGTAGACAACCTCTTAAGCCTCTCCTGATATACCTGACGTACCTGAGGCATTAGCTTGCTTACTCCATGTCCCAATTTAGCCGATATATATAGCACCGACGCATAAGGCATGAACTTAAATTGGCTTCTGATGTGTATATTATATTCAGTTTTACTCCCCTCAGCTAGGTCCCATTTATTAACTACCAATACTATACCCTTTGCCGCTTGCTGAACGTAACCAGCAATGTGCATATCCTGAGCCGTAACTAGCTCAGTGGCATCAAGAATAAGCAAGACAATATCAGCTCGCTCAATAGCGCGCAAGGCACGAATTACACTATACCGCTCTACTCCTACTCCTAATCGTCCCCGCCGCCTGATACCAGCAGTATCAATAAGTAGCACACTTTGCCCATCAAAGTCAAATAAGGTATCTATGGCGTCACGGGTAGTTCCCGGGATATCATCAACAATAGCGCGTTCCTCTCCTAAGAGTGTGTTTAATAGCGTTGATTTGCCTACATTAGTTCTACCCACAATAGCTATCTTCATAATCTCCGGCTCCGCTTCAACCGGTTTTAGAGGCGGTAAAGAAGAGATAATTCTATCTAGTAGCTCAGTAGTGCCTCGACCATGATAGGCACTGATTACTAGTGGTTCTCCCATTCCTAGCTCGTAGAATTCTACCGCCTCGGTTTCAAGCCTGGCATTATCTGCCTTATTAGCTACCAGTATTATGGGTTTACTTTCTTGGCGAAGCATATTAGCTATTTCCAGGTCGGGGGGGACTATTCCATCCTTCGTGTCCACCAAGAAAATAATGATATCTGCCTCGGTGATAGCCGTTTCTACCTGCTCTTTGACCCCTTGGGCAATAGTAGACTCGGGCTTTAGCTCCAGACCGCCAGTATCGACCATAGTAAATTCAGTTCCTTGCCACGAAACAGTAGCCAATATACGGTCGCGAGTTGTCCCTGGCAAGTCTTCTACAATAGCCAGCCGCTTGCCCGCCATCCGATTCAGTAGAGTAGATTTGCCTACATTTTGCCTACCAACAATAGCCACAATGGACTTGCTCACACCCGCCTCCAGAACCTTTTAGTAGAGTAATTAACCTTCCCATTCTCTTTTCCTGAGACAAATGAATAATATCGGAAGAATACCCACAGGTGGGGGGAGTATATTTAAACTTAAACACAGCCTCTATTCTTTTCTCTTTAGAGTATAGAATTTCCCGCCACTGATATTAAGAGCCTAAAGCCAGGACGACAATCCTAGCACTCCTGGATTGTATCCATAGGCAGCAGAAGCACTATAATCCCCAGTGCTGCACCAATTATCATAAGAATACATTCGGCTATTCTTATTTACCCCCTTTCCGCTCTTCTTGCTCAGAAATCGCTACTCACTATGGTGTCCAAGAGAGGCTTCGTCTTCTCTTTCTTTATCTCACCCATCATAATAAAGAGATATTCGATCATTATCTGGCATCAGGCAGGATGCATTAGAGGTGTCGATATCAAAAGTGTTCACGATGTGTTGAGCGTTTCCACTTAATAACTATACCCCCACAGCTCTGCTGCGGTTGGGTATGCCGTCGCAACAATTGACGAGGAGGGGGAGGCCGCAAGGCCTCTTTACTCTACCTACCTTCTCCGAAAGCTTCACCCCGGTCGCATATGCATTCGAAAGGAAAATCGCTTCATTTGAAATATTCGAATTTTTCATACTTACTTCCATGCTAATAC
>JAIWFK010000122.1:0-3887 GCA_048631695.1 Calditrichales bacterium | reverse complement strand
TTTGCCAATCATCATGTCATAGTTTTGTATATAAGTTATCTTTATTTTACCCTGGGTGAAAGCCTTCAAGGTAGATATTATTAGCGGGAATTCTCTAGCTAACCCATGGCTTCGGATGAGCTTGAACAGGGGATTATTCTCACCCTGCTTCTTTTTAATCTCTTCCAGTGGATGCTCCTTTATTTCCTCCCAATATCTATCAAAGGGCACACCGCTAATAGGAAAGGTGCAATAAGTTACCGGCGGCCCTTTGTCCAGCTCCGGGATCACCAGGTGCATCATCGCCCCCGTTTCCTGAGCGTCATTTTTAATTAGCTGCCAGATTACTTCCTGCCAGGTTCCTTGGGGTCCACCCGGAGCTGCCGGATGTAGGTTAATCATATTGTATTTTTGGCACATCTCTTCACCAACGATTAGCATATAGCCGGCAAGCACACACAGGTCAGGGCGAAAGTCTTGTAGCCGTGCCATTATCTCTCTGTCATACTCAAGTCGCCACTGGGGTAAGTTTTGTGCTAATTCTATGGTGGGAGCACTTTTCTTAGCTCTGAACTTTTGGTAAGAAAAACAGATAAGAGGAATGTGATAATCTTCAACCATCTTGAGAAATATGTCGGTTGCTTCAGTTTCTGCCTGTTCACGGCTGCAGAAAACAAAGGCTATCTTAGCCTCAATCTCACCGGCCTTGATGCTGTCCTGCACTGCCTTGAGAAGTCCTCTAGACCCCATGCCTCTACCTGTAGAAAACCAGCCAAGATTATACATAACCATCTATCAGAAATGCTTTTTTACTCTTGACCAAAGGCTACCAAAGTGGACCAAGGGGTTGGTCCTATGTCCAAAAATCTTGCCTTTGGCTAAAGTGTTTAGAAAGTCATCCTTGCCGTTAAATTCGGGCATCTCTACATAGGCATTGCCTATTTCACCAACGGTATGGGCATCACTGCCAGCACTTTTAGCAATACCATACTTCTGGGCAAACATTTGAGCTTGGGTTAAGTTTTGGAGAAGAATGGTTCTTGAGTTAAATACTTCAATAGCATCAATTTGGTCTACTATTTCCTCTATTATTTTAGTGCTTAGAGCCGATTGCCGGAATATATCAAAAGGGTGTGGTATACATACCAAGCCGCCTTGAGCCTTGATTCGTGATATTGTTTGCTCAACAGAAAGACCGCTGGGTATAGTCTCTTTAAGAAACATACCCATAATCTCACCATGTGGGGTTAAGATTTCCTCAGCTACAATTACAGGAAAGGGGGCTATACCTTGCATCTTTAACGCGCCCTCAGCAGTACCGTGGTCACATATGGCAATGCAGTTTATCCCTATCTCCAGGCAGCGCTTAATAATATTGTCTAACGGGGTATTACAATCCATTGAATATTTGGTGTGAATATGAAGGTCGGCTTTCAACAATCTACTTAACTAGCCCTTTCCTGGTAGCTACCACTGCGTGTGTCAACCTTGATAATATCTCCGTTATTAATAAACAGGGGAACCTGAATGGTAATGCCTGTCTCCAGCGTAGCTGGTTTATTCCCACCAGTGGCAGTGTCCCCTTTATAACTGGGACCGGTATCAATTACCTGAAGCTCAACAGTAATAGGTAGCTCTACACCTACCACCTCACCCTTATAGCTTGATACCTCTAACGACATACCCTCTTTTAAGTAGTTGACAGCATCACCTAGTTGAGTGTTACTAATGGGAATCTGGTCATAATTCTCCTCATCCATAAAGTAATACAAGTTACCATCATTATAGAGGTATTGCATTCGGCGATAGTCAAGGCGTGCCCGAATGAACTTCTCACTGGCCTGAAAAGTTCGCTCAATAGTATGACCGGCACGGATATCACGAAGTCTGAGCCGAACATGGGCGCTTCCACGACCAACCTTAATATGCTGGTATTCAAGAACCTGATACAGCTCACTGTCCAGTTCAATAGTAATTCCCTTCCTTACTTCACTGCCACTTATCATAATAAAACTCCTATTTTTTTGGCTTTTGAAATTACTATAGCTTTACCATTTTCCATAACGACTACATCCTCAATCCTGACCCCTCCCCAACCGGAAAGATAGATGCCGGGCTCAACAGTGAAAACCACGCCATTAACAAGATTCTCTGGTGAATTTTGACCCAAGTGTGGCTGCTCATGTGGGGTGAGCCCTATGCCATGACCTAATCCGTGCCCAAAGGCTTCACTATAGCCTGCCTCTTGGATAACTGTCCTCGCCACATTGTCAATTTGACCGCCAGTCATACCCTCACTAATTATTGCCAGCGCTGCTAGCTGCGCCCCAAGAACGGTATCATATATTTTATTAAAGGTATCATCAGGAGCACCAAGGCAAATAGTGCGGCTCAGGTCGCTGGAGTAACCTCCAATCCTGGCGCCAATATCAATTACTACCGGCTCGCCAGAATGTATGGTGCGTAACGAGGGCTTGGCATGGGGTAAAGCCGAATTTGGACCTGAAGCCACAATAATATCGAAAGGCAGAGACTCGCTGCCATTCTCTCGCATGAATTTCTCTATCTCCCAGGCTGCTTCCTTTTCACTCATACCAATATGAATAACATCGTTAATATAGTCCATAGCGTTATCGCTTATTTCTACAGCTTCGGTAATAAGCTCAATTTCCCCAGGCTCTTTTATGGCTCGGAGGGATTCTATGAGTCCATCGGTAGGGATAAGCTTGAGGTGGGCTTGCTTCAATACATCGGTTAACTGCCGATACATGGCAAAGGTGATATGGCTGGCTTCAAACCCCAACTTTGTTAAGTTTAGTTCCATTACCAGCTCAGGAAACCAGTCTACTATATCGCCATAAATTTGAAAAATCTCGTAGTCAGGGGCTTGGCTTTTGACTTGCTCCAGGTAGCGAAAGTCAGTAGCTAAAACTGTATCTTGTGAAGTAATTAACAGAAAACCGGCTGAACCATCAAAGCCAGAAAGGTAATACCTGTTCTCTGGTTGAGAGATAAAGATAGCCTCCATCTCCTCTTCAGCCAATCTTTGACGCAATTTCTGTAATCTAGTATCTATTTTCAACTTCCAGGCTCCCTAACTCAAGCTTATCGTTTAAGGCTAACTTGCTTTTCCTCTATTTCTAAACCGAGATATCTTTAGCTTTAATTTTCTGTGCCATCGGGTGAGCCGAGAGGTAAACCTTTCTTGCCTGACTTTTAGTTACATGGGTATATATCTGGGTAGAAGATAAGTCGGCATGCCCCAGAAGCTCCTGGACTACTCTTAAATCAGCCCCCCCGTTAAGGAGGTGTGTAGCAAAGGTATGACGCAGCATATGGGGATGAACCCCCTTATCTATACCAGCTATATTACCATATTTTTCTAATATTCTTTGAACCCTTCGTTCTGGCAGTCGCCCTCCGTACCGATTAAGGAACAGGGCGTTGCTCCCTTTGTTACCCAGGAGCTTCAGTCTGCCCTGGTTAAGGTAATCGCTCAGAGCTTTGGCGGCTGGTTCTCCCATTAACGCCAATCTTTCTTTAGAACCCTTCCCCCAGACGCGAATTTCGTGGCTATCCAGATTAACCTGTTCCAGATTTAGGCTTACCAGTTCACTTACCCTGATACCGGAAGCATAAAGTAGCTCCAGCAAAGACCGGTCTCGCTGTCCCTGTGGTGTGGACAAATCAGGAGCTTCCAGAAGTCGGTTTATCTCTTCTATAGTAAGGAATGAGGGTAGGCGCTTGTCTAGCTTGGGTGAAGTAGCCATTATTGGGCTGGTGGCTATCATTCCTTCCCTCAGTAGGTAGCGATAGAAGGAGCGGATAGCCGACAGCTTACGGGCAATGCTTACCTTGGCAAAGCCCTGCTTCATAAGATGGGAGAGGTAACCGCGCACCACATGTTT
>JAIWFK010000121.1:0-3903 GCA_048631695.1 Calditrichales bacterium | reverse complement strand
CTTGCTAGTTATCTCAACAGCTTCAAGATAAAGGTCGAAAAGTTCGCCAGCAAGTGCCTGCTCATCAGCAAATTCGTTCTGGTATTTGCTTTTCAATCTTTCTTCGAAGTCTCGTATACCCTCGTAACTGCTCATAAACAGTCCCCCAAGGCATGGTTACGCCAGGGCCTATGATACACCAATACGCACAACCTCACAATAGGAATTCGGTAAGATACCCGTAAGCCTTAGTTCGGACGATTTTGTGTCTATCAGGTTCGGCTGCACCCGAACTGATTATATCAAATCACCCTTTCAGCTTCTCTATTAACATCGGCACTACTTTGAATAGGTCGCCGACAATGCCATAGGTAGCTACCTCAAAGATGGGGGCATTGGGGTCATCATTGATAGCTACAATAATATCCGAGGTTTGCATTCCAGCCAGATGCTGAACTGCCCCGGAGATGCCACAGGCAATATAGAGCTTGGGGCAAACCGTCTTACCGGTCTGTCCAACTTGATGGGAATATGAAATCCAACCCTCGTCTACCGGTGGTCGGGATGAACCCACCGCCGCCCCCATAACCGCTGCCAGTTCCTCCAGTAGCTGGAAATTTTCTGCCTTCCCCAGTCCCCGCCCCCCGGAAACAATAATATCAGCATCCTCCAGTTTGACCCTCTCGGTCAGGTCTTCAATAAAACTAATTAGTTTGGTTCTTGAGGTGATACTTTCACTATT
This sequence comes from Calditrichales bacterium, assembly GCA_048631695.1. GTDB lineage: Bacteria > Chloroflexota > Dehalococcoidia > Dehalococcoidales > W498 > W498. The sequence goes on along the minus strand of JAIWFK010000121.1, from coordinate 3,182 downwards.
AAAGTCCACCTTTATGATTTGTCCCTTTCTTGTCTTATCTGGTGGATTTTTCTTGAAAACTCTAGGGCGAACTGTTGACATCTGCGGTCTTCTGGTCTGGCAAATAATAGTTGCCAGGATGTTACCACCAAAGGTGGGGCGAGTCTGCAGAAGCAGCCTTCTCTCAGGGTCAATTTCAAGCCCAGTGCAGTCAGCAGTGAGCCCTGTCCTTAAAATAGCAGCCACCCGAGGAATAAACGAGCGCCCCAGTGAAGTAGCGCCGGCAATGACTATCTCAGGCTTATATTCCCGAATTAACTCAACCAGCTTCCCTGTATACAGTTCTTCCTGAAAGTTGGCTAAAGCTGGATTATCTACTAAGTAGACCTTGTCAGCACCATAGGCAATCAATCGACCAATATCACTAATATTATGACCAAAACATATTGCGCATAATTCGGTCTTCAGAGTATCTGCTAACTTTCTACCTTTTGAAAGTAACTCATAGACAACATTTTTCAACTTGCCCTCTCGTTGCTCAGCAAATACCCAGATTCCTTGGTGGCTAATGCTTACGAGTGACGGTTCAGCAACAGCTTCAATGAGGATGGCATCATAACCACAGGCTTCCTGGCAGGCACCACAAAGGTTGCAACCATCCTTAATACGAGCCTTTTCGTCGACAATTTCTATCAAGTCAAAAGGGCAGTAAGGTAGGCAATCACTACAACCAGTGCACTTATCAAGGTCAATCTGAATTCCCATATCTCTAGGTTATCTTGGCCTCTCTTAGCCTATCAATCAGGCTTTCCACCTGGCTTTCCAACTCTCCCTGAAGTATCTCACCATGGCGAATTCTCTGTGGAAAGAATATTCTAATTACCTTGGTGGCGGAGCCAGGTAACCCTACCATATTTTTATCAACACCTAAATCCTGGGCTGCCCAAACTGGAATCCCAGCGTTCTTCGCCTTAGCGAGTCCGCGAAGAGATGGGAGACGAGGCACATTTATCTCCTTTACCACGGTGATTACTGCCGGTAGTGGTGTCTCAATAACCTCGTGCCCCTCTTCAACCATCCGTTGGGCACGTATATATCCGCTGTCTATGCCTTCAACCTTGCTGACATAGGCGACAAATGGTATTCCTAGCATCTCAGCCAGCTCCGGTCCCACCTGCCCTGTATCTCCGTCTATTGTCTGCCGACCACAGATTATAATGTCATACTGTTCTAGTTTACTAATCGCCCTAGACAGAGTATAAGCAGTAGCCAGAGTATCAGCGCCAGCAAAGGCACTATCACTTAATAGAATGGCTTCATCAGCACCTAGCGAAATCGCTTCCCTGAGCACTTCTTCTGCCTGAGATGGACCCATACTCACCGTGGTAACCTTGCCTCCATATCGCTCCTTTATACGCACCCCCTCCTCTAACGCATATGTGTCAAAAGGATTGACGATGTTCTTTATTCCTTGCCTTATCAGGGTGTTAGTCTGGGAATCAATTTCGACTTTAGCAGTGCCAGGAACTTGCTTTAAGCAAACTACAACATTCATTCTCGCCTTGCCTTTCTCTTCCTAAGTTCTGAGGCGATGACATTTCTTAAAACCTGATTAGTACCTTCATATATCTGGGTGATTTTGGCATCTCTCATCATCTTCTCAACGGGATAATCACACATATAGCCAGCTCCACCAAAAATCTGCACAGCATCAGTAGTAACCCTCATAGCTGTATCTGAAGCAAAGACCTTAGCCATAGCCGATTCTTCGGTAAAGCTCTTGGCTCCACTATCTATTGTTCTCGCTGCAGCATAAACTAGTACCCTAGCCGCTTCTACACGAATAGCCATATCAGCTAGCATGTGCTGGACGGCTTGAAGAGAATAAATGGGGTGTCCGAATTGAACACGCTGTCCTGCATAGTCCACCGCTGCTTCTAGAGCCCCTTGAGCCAGCCCAACGGCTTGAGCCCCAATCCCAGGACGTGAGCGGTCTAAAACTCTCATCGTCATAATAAACCCCATTCCCTCCTTACCAATTAGGTTTTCCTCGGGGACCAGGCAATTTCGGCAAATTAACTCTCTTGTCGTCGAGGCACGAATCCCCATCTTCTTCTCCTTCTTACCAAAGGAGAAGCCTGGTGTATCCTTCTCTACTATAAAGGCACTGGCACCACGGCTACCTCTTCCTGGGTTAGTTAGAGCAATAATGGTATATATATCAGCCTCACCACCATTGGTAATAAACTGCTTGGTTCCATTAAGTACATACCCTTCCCCTTTTCGGCTAGCGGTTGTCTTTATGGCACTGGCATCACTACCGGCTGTTGACTCAGTTAGGGCGAAAGCAGCCAGTCTCTTTCCATTGGCAATATCAGGCAGGTATTTTTGTTTCTGTTCCTCACTCCCATACTCTAGCAAGGAGGAACAGCCTAAGGCAGTGGCAGCGTAGCTAATAGCAACACCACTACATACCCGGCTTAGCTCTTCCACAACCAGACAGAATTCAAGGCACCCACCACCTAACCCGTCATACTCTTCTGGAATAAAGATACGGAACATATCAGCATCAGCCAGGTCTTTCATTATAGCCCAAGGAAACTCTTCCTTCTCATCAAGTTCTGCTCGCACCGGCAATATCTTTTCCTCAGCAATCCTTCTTGCTAGAGCCTTAATTGTCTTTTGCTCCTCGGTTAAGAAATATTCCAAAATAACCCTCTCTTTCCTTTAGTCGATTGCTTTCCAACCAGAGTTAGCTTATTATAAGTGGAGTTACAATCTAACTGTCAAGCTGGTAAATCATATTGACAGTGATGCCAGAGTGAGCCTAGAATGATGTAGGACACGAAGAGTAATAGCAAGTTATATGAAGGAGGTGAATTCAATGGCAGCCAAGGCTTTTATTCTAATTGAAACAGCCGTAGGCAAAACTAAGGAAGTAACTACTAGTTTAGAGCAGCTAGCAGGCGTGAAAACAGTTGATACTGTAACCGGACCCTATGATATTATTGCTATAATAGAGGGTAACAATCTGAATGATATTGGTGACCTCGTTACGGGTAAAATTCACCCTATTGCTGGCATTTCCAGAACAGTAACCTGCTTGGCACTCAGCACTAGTTAAAACGAAGTGCCTCCTGGATTTCAACCCTCAATAAGCCATAGCTTCTAGCGTTATTAATACTTCATTTATAGTCTCCATA
>JAIWFK010000120.1:0-3905 GCA_048631695.1 Calditrichales bacterium | reverse complement strand
TGGTGAGCTAACAGTAACCGTTGAGGAGGCTAAATCTTGTAGCCACTGTGGCTCAGCCAATATAGAGCAAGACCCGGATGTTCTGGATACCTGGTTTAGCTCGGCGCTATGGACTCACTCCACACTGGGCTGGCCTGATGATACACCAGAATTGCGCTACTTCTACCCAACCACAGTAATGGAAACCGGCTATGATATCCTCTTCTTCTGGGTAGCCAGAATGATTATGATGGGTCTGGAGGATACTGGTGATATTCCCTTCCGCACTGTTTACCTTCACGGTCTGATACGCGATGAGAAGGGAGAGAAGATGAGCAAGATTAAGGGTAATGTGCTTAATCCGATTGACACACTGGAGAAATATGGCACCGATGCCCTGCGCTTTGCCCTATCCACTGGCACATCACCGGGAAATGACCTCAAGCTAACTACCTCAAGACTAGAGGCGGGACGTAACTTTGCCAACAAGCTGTGGAATGCCACTCGATTTGTAGTCAGAAGCATTGAGCCTAACAGAAGTGATGTGAAGATTCAGTGGCATCTGCTCCCGGTAGAAGACCGCTGGATTCTATCCCGGCTTAATCACACCATATCTAGCGTAACCAGTCTAATGGAAGAATTCCAGTTTGGAGAAGCTCAGAGGCAAATCTATGAATTTATGTGGAGTGAATTCTGCGACTGGTATATTGAAATAGCCAAGGTTCGTCTCCGCTCGGTTAGTGAGGGAACACTATCGCCTATCCCGGTTTTAGTCTATGTTCTGGAGACCTCGCTTCGCCTATTGCATCCTTATATGCCCTTCGTTACCGAAGAGCTGTGGCAGAATCTAAAAAAGCGTCTAATATTAGACTGGAAACAAGTTGAGTCCATAATGATGGCTACCTACCCTGAAGCTGATGAAGCAGCTATTGACCCAAAGTCAGAGCGAATTATGGAATCGGTGATAGAAATAATACGCTCTATCCGCAATGCTAGGGCTCAATATAAAGTGGAGAGCACAAAGTGGATTGAGGTACAAATCTATACTGGCGAGCTCACATCAGCTATCATACCCTATTCTCAGGCTATTCAGGCTCTGGCTAGAGTAAGACCGGTTACTTTCTCAGGTAGCAGGCGAGAAGGTAAGGCCAGTGAAAATGACCTGGTATTAGTGCTTAAAGAGTCAGAGGTAGTCATACCTATGGGAAGTATGGTTGACTTCGAAGCTGAAAGAAGGCGTCTACAAAAGGAGATAGAGCAAAGCCAGGCTGAGGTGGCTCGGCTTGAAGCCAGGCTTGGTGATGAAGCGTTTCTAACCAAGGCACCAGCAGCTATCTCCGATAAGGAACGAAGTAAACTTGCTATGATAAAAGATAAACTAGAAAGGCTAAAACAAGAACTTAATAGGTTTGATTAGAGCTGCTGTTAGCTGCCATTATTCTATCGTCTATTATACTGACTGACCTATCAGTTACGGGTTCTTGAAAGAAACCATTGTTATTTAACCAATCCAATGCCTTCCTGGTATCACTGGCGACCCTTGCCTTATCACAATGCTCTAGTCGATGCTTAAATAGCCAGTAAGTGAACTCCTTTAGCTCGGTCAGGTCGATAGACCTAAGGTGAGAATAACCTTTCTCCCGCCTGAAGCGTTTAAGCAATATAGCTTTAGTGGAACCATATATTCGCCGATAAACCTCATTAATAATCCCATGCGTATTACCATATACTAGAGTCCGTCGCTCCTTACGAACCTCGTCCTGCACTGCTAGGATTAAAGCTTCCTCTACAGTAATGCCATAAAAGTAGTTAAGATACTGACGATATTTAATACTGCCAATAAGCTCTTTGAATTTCTCTGTGGTCAGATTAAGCGGTGGTTTATCATAGAATAGCAGGGCAATCTTCTCACCCTCGGGCAACAAATTGTCTACTGTTTCACATAGGCGTTCGGCCAGAAGCAACCAGTTAAAGGCCTCACCAGCGATAAGGTAATGGTATCTACGTCCGTTGTAATTCTCCTCAGCCGAAGTCCATAACCCAATAGCCTCGAGTAAAGCAATATACCAGTGCTTGCCATCAGTAATAGCCTGCTCTAAATACCTTATTACATCGGTATTTCCCTTCTCTCCGGATGGTAACCGGTTATCCTCTTTAATCATCACCCTTAACCTTGAAACTTAAAGCAGGCTATAACTTCATTAAATGGTTTAGTATTTATTATGTCCTGTGCCTGACACCACCCCCGCTTGGCTACTCCTACCCCGAAGCGCATAAATTCCAGGTGCTCAGTTGAGTGGGCATCGGTATTAATCACCAGCTTTACCCCTAGCTCTCTCGCCCGATAGGCATGAATGTCCTTAAGGTCTAGTCGGCTGGGCATGGCATTGATTTCCAGCGCAGTATTGGTTCTAACCGCAGTCTGGAAGATAGCCTCCATATCAACCTCCACCGGCTCTCTATCTGGTAACAGGCGGGAGGTTGGATGTGCCAGCACATCTACATTGGGATTTTCTATAGCCCTTATAATCCGCCTCGTCATCTGCTCCTGGCTCTGATTCATACCGGAATGCACTCCTGCCGTGACAATATCCAGCTCGGCCAGAACTTCATCAGGTAGGTCCAAGCTGCCATCAGCCCGAATATCTACCTCTATACAGCTAAAAATATGAATACCACTAATCCTCTGATTAATCTCCTTAATCTCAATCATTTGCTGTTTCAGTCGTTCTGTATCCAGCCCGTGGGCAATACCGCGTCCCCCTGAGTGGTCAGAAATTCCCAGATATTGGTAGCCAAGGTCTCTAGCCGCTATGGCCATTGTCTCAATGCTATCACGCCCGTCACTCCAGTTAGTATGAACATGAAGGTCGCCCTTTATATCGGTAAGCTCTACCAGCTTGGGTATAGTACCCCGCTCGGCTTTATCTACCTCCTGTTGACCCTCTCGCAACTCCGGGGGAATAAATTCCAATCCCTGTCGCTCATAGAAAGCTTCTTCAGTGGCAAACTTCTCCAATTCTTCAGTTGCCAGGTTGGTAATGCCATACTCAGACAATTTTAATCCCATTCGGTGTGCTCTCTCTCGCAAGTTAATATTATGCTGCTTGCTGCCGGTGAAATACTGGAGTAGAGAGCCAAAGCAGTCATGTTCCACTATCCTGAGGTCAACCTGAAGACCACCTGCAACGACAACACTTGCCTTGGTTGCTCCGCTGGCTAGAATCTCCTTGACCTGGGGTAAGCTAACAAAGGTCTGGATTACCTGGCTGGCATTATCGGCAGTGCCCATAAGGTCGATATCACCCACCGTTTCCCGGAAACGGCGCAGGCTTCCGGCTGGAGCCAGATTTCTAACTCCGGGCACTTGACCCAGCCTGGTCAAAATATCATCTACTACTGGTAATGCCTCACCGATAGGAATGCGCTGGTCTTTTCTTCTCAGGGCTTGAATATGGCGGAGGATGTTTTCTGTTATCTTATCCCCCATACGGGGTAATGAAGCCACCTTACCACCAACAATAGCCGCCTCCAGTTCGTCCGCCGACCTTATCCCTAGCTCGCTGGAAAGCAGCATCGCTGTCTTGGGACCGACACTGGGTATGTCAAGCAGGGTGCTAATCCCCTCGGGGAACTCAGCCTTTAGCTCCTCGTAGTAATCAAGGTGTCCGGTAGTTACCAGTTCGGTAATCTTCTTGGTAATAGCCTCCCCCACCCCCGGGATTTCCTTCAACCTATCCTCAGCTACCAGTTGCTCCACCTCCACCGGCAGGTGCTCAATGGAGCGAACCACCTTCTGGTAAGCCCTTATCTTAAACTGGTTCTCCCCCTTAAGCTCCAGCAGGTCAGCAATATCAGAAAATACCCTGGCAATCTCACTGTTTTTCACCGGTGCTGAGCCTCCCCCTTATCCACTCCCAATCCGG
>JAIWFK010000119.1:0-3905 GCA_048631695.1 Calditrichales bacterium | reverse complement strand
CCCTACCACCTGGCGGAAGTAATCAATCATATCATAACCCTCAGTTACAATCAGTGGTAGATTCATTTCTTGAGCCAGAGACTGCATCGCTTCTAAACGGTGCTGGTGCTCCATATAGGGGTGGATATTGGGGTTATACCACAGGGCACTGACCTCATACCCCTCCTGTCGCCAGTAGTCAACGGTATAGGCAGCACAGTGGGCGCAACAGCAATGAACTAGAACAGAGTTAAATTTCATAATCTGTGTATCTCTATCTTAGACGAACATAAACCTATTTATCAAACAGGTTAAAGAAACAGAACCCCCCTTAAAACTCATCCCTCTCTCCTAATCCGAAGGGGATAAAGAGAGCAAGGTTGATAGATAATCTCCAGCCCCCTTACTTTATAAAAGAAAAGTTGCTATAATAGATGCAAGTTAGTGAGTCGGACTACGCTAGGAGGAACACAATTTGAAAATACTTCTTGTTTATCCACAGTACCCGGATACCTTCTGGAGTTTTAGGCATGCCTTAAAATTGGCCTCTATAAAGGCAGCTTCCCCACCACTGGGTCTATTAACTGTAGCCGCAATGCTTCCCGGTGAGTGGGAGAAAAAGCTGGTAGATATGAATGTAACTACCCTAAATGATGAAGACCTCAAGTGGGCTGATTATGTGTTTATCAGTGCTATGGTGGTGCAAAGTGATTCAGTGAAGGAGGTTATTACTAGATGTAACAGTCTTGGGACTAAGATTGTTGCCGGCGGTCCCTTGTTTACTACCGGATATGAAGAGTTTAGTGGGGTAGACCACTTTGTGCTTGGTGAGGCTGAAGTTACCCTTTCGCCTTTTCTAGAAGACTTAGAGAAGGGGTGTGCCCAACATATCTATACATCTAACGAACGACCAGACATAAGCCAAACTCCCATTCCCTTGTGGTCGCTTATCAATATGAAAAAATACTCCTCAATGAGTGTCCAGTATTCTCGAGGTTGTCCTTTCAATTGCGAATTTTGCGATATTATCATACTAAACGGTCATAAGCCACGAACCAAGAGCAAGGACCAGGTACTGGCGGAACTAGATTCATTATATAATCGGGGGTGGCGAGGTGGTTTATTTATTGTTGATGATAATTTTATCGGCAATAAAAGAAAATTAAAGTTGGAAATACTACCGGCCATAACTGAGTGGGAGGACAGGAGAAAACAACCCTTTGCCTTTTTAACTGAGGCATCCATAAATCTGGCCGATGATGATGAGCTAATGCGCTTGATGGTTGAAGCAGGGTTCAACCGAGTATTCGTTGGCATTGAAACCCCCAATGCAGAAAGTCTTACTGAATGTAACAAGCTGCCAAATAAGAATCGTGATTTAGTAGCTTCGGTCAAGAAGATTCAAAACTATGGTTTGGAGGTGCAGGGGGGGTTTATTGTGGGCTTTGATAGCGACCCGCTATCAATCTTTAAAAGCCAAATCAGTTTCATTCAAAAGAGCGGTATTGTTACCGCCATGGTCGGTTTGCTGAACGCTCCTCGTGGTACCAGACTATACCAGCGTCTAAAAAAGGAGAACCGCCTGTTGGAGAGCTTTTCTGGTGATAATACCGACTGCTCACTCAACTTCATACCTAAGATGAACTATGAGACTCTTATAGATGGCTATAAGCATATCCTGAATACAATCTATTCACCCAAGCAGTATTACGAACGAGTTAAAACATTTCTAAAGGAGTATAAACCCCCGAAAAGAAAGGTAGCATTCCAGTTTAAGTTTCATTTTGTCGAGGCAGTTATTAAATCTGTATGGATTTTAGGTATCAGAGAAAAAGGAAGACGGTATTTCTGGAAGCTTATTGCTTCGACGCTACTGAGACATCCTCGGTCATTCCCTTTATCCATGAGCCTTGCCGTCTATGGATTCCATTTCCGCAAGATTGTTGAGAAATACATCAGCTCACCAATTAAGAATACCCTGTGACTTCAGGCAATTAAGAACCCTGGTGGATAAGCAGAACCAACGGCTAAAGGTATTCAGCTAATTGGCTCAGACTGGTAATTCGAGGGCAGTCAATGACTTCAGGGTATAAATTGTAGCGGTCTATAAGTATGGGATTGATGCCAACCCCTCTGGCTCCTACCACATCTAGTTTGTATTGGTCACCGACATGAACTGACTCTGAAGCTTTTACCCCGGCTCGGTCTAATGCCGCCAGAAAAATAGGAGGCTCAGGCTTATCAGCACCCGCCTGCTTAGAGGTAACCACAAAGTCAAGGTAAGGCTCCAGACCTAGCTCACGACAAAGAGGATTCATATCACTAGTTAAATTGGTAAGCAAACCCAGAATAAAATTTTGCTCTTTCAATGTCTTTAAGGTTGATAGCACATCATTAAAGAGGGTAAAGGTCATTCCCTTAAATAGCTGATGTGCCTTTTTCATAATTTTTAAAACTAACTCTCTAGAAACTTTAATTCCAGATTCAGTTAGTGCTATGTCCTCATAGTGAATGTAAACCTCGGCCTTTTCCTCAGGGCTTCTCTTCTCCACCGGTGAGATAGAATTTTCCTCAAAGAAATACTTATCAGCAAGAAAAATCCCCCTCATTATTTCCTCAGGTGAAACTTCAATACCAAAATGTTGGCAAGCTAGACTGTGTAGTTCGTAGTGAGGGGGTTCATAGTGGGCTAAAGTATTAAACCAATCAAAATAAACTGCTTTAATCACATTGAATTTCCCAATTTAGTCATCCTCAGCACCGTGGTCTGTAAGATAATCAATAGCCTTCTGGACGGTTATTATCTTTTCAGCATCCTCATCTGGTATCTCAATCTTCTGTGAAGGGCTACTAAACTCCTCTTCTAAAGACATTATCAGTTCTACTAAATCCAGAGAATCAGCGCCTAAATCGTCAACGAAGCTAGCCGTTGGGACTACTTCCTCATCTGCCACACCAAGTTGCTCCACGACAATCTTCTTTATTCGCTCAAATATAGTTGCCATTTCATACCTCCTTTTCTATCTACTCAATAGAGCGCTAACCGAGCCTAAAACTCCATTGACAAACTTTGGTGAATTATCACTACCAAATTTCTTGGCTAGCTCAATAGCTTCATTAATGGCTACCTTAACCGGCACCTTATTATCAAGTAAAATTTCAAATATTGCAAGCCTGAGGATATTCCTATCGACCACCGGTATCTGTTCTATGGGCCAGGCAGAAGCCAGTTTTCTAATGTTAAGGTCAATCGTCTCTTTGTTACTGATAACACCGTTTACTAATTGCCGAGCAAAGGAAGCATTCTCCTCGGAAAATCCCTCCTTCTCTAAAAGACGGGACGCCACTTCTTCTGTATTATGTCCCACTAAATCAACCTCAAACAATACCTGGAGGGCAATAGCTCTGGCTCTTCGTCGCTCACCTGTCATAGCTTACTCTCTAACTAAGCTAACATTATAATATCATAGTAGTCAAAAATAGTTAACTAAAATTGTTTATCCGCCTTTGGCGGACTAAGCTCTAAACAAACCCTGATGGGCGGTTGCCCTCTAGCAAATCATGAAAATAATCTGTTATTCTGAGGGAGTCCTTCCCAGAAGGACGACCGAAGAATCTCTCCAAGCAGACAACAGGAGATTGCTTCGGGGCTCTGCCCCTCGAAATGACGAAAAGGGGGTGTCACTGCGGTCCCCTTTTTCCCCATCATTGCGAGTCGAAGCCCTGAACCTGAATGAAGTGAAGGGGAAGGGGCAGCGAAGGGCGAAGGTCGCCAGACTGCGACTCTGTCCTTCTGGGAAGGACTCTGTCGAGTGTGGCAATCCCACCCCGTTTCCTCCCCTCCGAGATTGCTTCGTCCTTTATCCTTCACCAAAGGGTGAAGGATGAACCGAAGGACTCGAAATGACGAAAAGGGACTGTCATTG
>JAIWFK010000118.1:0-3913 GCA_048631695.1 Calditrichales bacterium | reverse complement strand
GACTGGAGCCAGCGGTCAGATTCGAACTGACGACCGGCGGTTTACGAAACCGCTGCTCTACCCCTGAGCTACGCTGGCATCTACAAAGTATAGCATAAAATCAATTAGTCAATGAATGGCACTTACCCAGGTCGCTATAAAATCTTATCCCGATTACACCTTCGCTGGCAACATTTTTAACGAAGGGAGAATACTGATAAAGAGTATATACAGTCTTACCGTTGACCGCTTAAATAGACTTATGATAGTATTAAGTCACTTCGATTCCGATTATTAATGGGGTTATGAAAAACCCCCCTTTATTTGTCACTTATCTATCCTGTATTATGCTCTATTAGTAATCCTGCTTATAGGAACAAGTTGTGCTGGTAGAGGAAGAACTAGCTGAGTTATCACTTAAAAAAGATACGCTACTAACAATCGGTGTTTTTGACGGGGTTCACCTCGGTCATAAATATCTGATTTCTCAGCTAAAGGAGCACGCCAAGCAGCGGAATTTACTTAGTGGCGTAATAACCTTTCGCCAGCATCCTAAAGAATTGCTATCACCTCAGAATAAGCTACCATTCTTGACCGACTTTCCCCAAAGAATTAACCTCCTTAAAAATGAAGGCATTGAAGTTATCATCCCCTTATCCTTTACCCGTGAGCTAGCTCAGCTCAGCGCTAAGGAATTCGTCAGTCTGCTAAAGAAATATGCTAGAATGCAGGGACTAGTTATTGGATATGACTTTGCCATAGGACGAAATAGAGAAGGTAACACCGATACCCTTCATGCACTGGGACAAGTTATGAACTTCAGCGTAATTGAAATACCTCCTTTCACCATGTATGGTGATGTAGTCAGTAGTACAGCTATCAGGAAAGCACTGGCTAATGGAGACATGAGAAAGGTGCAAGCACTAATAGGTCGCCCCTTTAGCCTTCATGGACGGGTAATCACCGGGGCAGGTCGAGGTATAGAGTTGGGCTTCCCTACAGCTAATCTGGAAATAGACCCAGAACAGACTCTTCTTGCCGATGGTGTATATGCTACCTGGGCTTACATTGGTGATAAAGCCTACCAGTCATTGACCAATATTGGCCGGCGCCCTACCTTTGGTAAAGGCAAGCTTATAGTAGAGGTTTACCTCGTTGATTATAAAAGTAACCTGTACGAGCGCGAGTTAAAAATTGATATTATAGAACGCCTTCGTGGCGAGAGGAAGTTTGACACTGTGGAAGAATTAAAGAAACAGATAACAAAGGATGTAGAGCAAGGTAGAGCTATATTGAACTCACGAGGTAGAAACTAGCATGGATACCGATGAAAAAAATATAGTCAGCCAAGATATTAATCAGTTGTTAAAACGAGGGGTATCTGAAATTATAATTGAACAAGAGATGATAAAACTACTACGCTCCGGTAAACAACTACGGCTGAAGGAAGGCTTCGACCCCAGTTTCCCCGACATTCACCTTGGTCATATGGTAACGCTAAGGAAGTTACGCCAATTCCAGGAGCTAGGGCATCAAGTTGTTCTCATCGTCGGTGATTGGACAGCTCAGATTGGTGACCCGAGTGGTGTTTCTATTACCCGTCCTATGCTATCCCTGGAACAGGTTCAGGCTAACGCCGAAACCTATATGAATCAATTCTTTAAGGTGGTTGATAAAAAAAGAACAGAGGTAAGGTGGCAAACTGAATGGTTTGGGAAATTTACTCTCGCTGACATTATTCAGCTTACCAGCAAGTTTACTGTAGCCCAATTAATGGCCCGTGAAGATTTTAGCAACCGGTATAATTCTGGACGACCTATTGCCATAACTGAATTGCTCTATCCACTTCTCCAAGCCTATGACTCAGTCGCAATCCAGGCGGATGTTGAGTTTGGTGGTACCGACCAAAAGTTTAATCTGCTAATGGGCAGAGAGCTTCAATCTATGGTAGGAATGAGTTCTCAGCAACTCCTTCTGGTACCTCTTCTTATCGGCACCGATGGTAGTAAAAAGATGAGTAAAAGCCTGGGTAACTATATCGGAATAGCTGAGCCACCTAACGAGATATATGGCAAGGTGATGTCTATTCCCGACAGCCTCATCCTGCATTACTTTGAATTAGTTACCGATGTGCCTGACCAGGAGCTAGAGGAATTCAGACAAGAGCTTGGTAACGAAACCATTAACCCTATGATGCTTAAGAAACGCCTGGCTAGAGAGATTGTAACCCAACTCTACGACAAAAAGGCAGCTACTGAAGCCGATTTATATTTTACTAAGGTAGTGCAACAGAAGGAGACACCGGAAGAAATATTGGAATACCGTATATCGTTTAGAGACATGAGAACAGTCGGTGGACCAGTAAAAGTGTCAGGACGAGGAGAAGAAGTAGCGCCTGTTGCTTACCACCTCGCCAAAAACCCTGATATCAGTCGTCTGCTTGTAGAAATAGGCTTGGTTGAAAGCCGCAGTGAAGCCAAAAGCTTAATTCGACAAGGTGCTGTCAGTATAGACGGCGAGAAAATCTCGAGTGGTACAGCCCCTATTCAAAGTGGCAGTATTATCAAAGTGGGTAAGCTCCGCTTGGCTAAAGTGATTAATTCTGATATACTAACACAGTAAAGGAGGCAAAATGGAAAACCTACGTATTCCAGGTCCGACCCCACTGCCCAATGAAGCCCTACAGGCAATGACCAAGCAGATGATAAATCATCGTGGTGATGAATTCGGGCAGATACTAAATGATATAACAGCTAAACTTAAAGAACTATTTAAAACCAAAAAAGATGTTTTTGTGCTTACCGGTGCAGGGACAGGTGGCTTAGAAGCAGTTATTGTCAATATGCTATCTCCAGGAGATAAAGTACTATCGGTATCTATCGGTGTCTTCGGGGAACGTTTCGCCGCTATTGCCGAACATTTTGGGGCTGAGGTAATCCCACTCCGCTCTGAATGGGGCAAAGCAGCTGATGTTGATGCTATACGCCAGGCTCTCCAGGCTGAACCAAAAATTAAAGCCGTTATGGTCACCCATAATGAAACCTCTACCGGTGTTACCAATGACCTGGCTTCAATTAGCTCTATAGTCAAGGAATTTGATAAACTACTGCTGGTTGATGCCATTAGCAGCCTGGGCTCAATTAACCTGCCGGTAGATGACTGGCACTGCGATGTTGCCGTTACCGGTTCCCAGAAAGGCTGGATGGTTCCCCCGGGATTAGCCATGGTAAGCGTCAACCAGGAAGCCTGGCAGGCACACTCAACTGCCAGGATGCCTCGCTTTTACTGGGACTTTACCAAAGCTAAGAACTATTTAGAAAGAGGGCAAACGCCTTGGACACCAGCTCTTTCTATGGTATTTGCTCTATCAGTATCGCTGGAAATGATGTTAAAGGAAGGCTTACCAAACATCATCGCCCGGCATGCCCGAGTGGCTAAAGCAGCCCGAGACGGAGTAGAATCACTGGGGTTATCCCTTTTCGCTGAAGAAAGATATGCCTCCAATACGGTTACGGCTGTAGCCGCTTCGGATGGGCTTGATACTAAAAAGATGCTCCGGATTCTTAGAGAGGAATACCAGATTATGCTCGCTGGTGGACAACAAAGACTAGACGGCAAGATATTTCGTATTGGTCACCTGGGCTGGGTAACTGAGGATGATATTAAAACGGTTATATCGGCATTAAAAGTGGTATTGCCACAGGCTGGGTTTAGGAGTGCCCGCTAAGAGTGAAGGTTTTAGTAGCTGACCCTATTTCTAATGAAGGTATAGATATCCTGCGTAGCTATGCCCAGGTGGATATTAAGCCAGGGCTAAAGTCAGAGGAAATTATATCCACAATTGGCGACTATGAAGCTCTGGTAGTACGTAGTCAGACTCAAGTTTCAGCTAAGGTTATTGAGGCTGGGGAAAAGTTACAGGTCATCGCCCGAG
>JAIWFK010000117.1:0-3925 GCA_048631695.1 Calditrichales bacterium | reverse complement strand
TCGGGCATAAAGTCAGATCAATTGTTCACCGAGGGCTGTGCCGACAATATCAGGGAGGGGGAATACCTGCCCTTGGGAGTCAAAGCAATGGGACATCTTTCAGAAGCAACGCTGGTGAGGAAGGACGGGTCTGAGGCGTATGTTCAGCTATCGACCAACCCAATCCTTAGTAATGGTCGAGTTGTACGTTTTCAGCATATTGCTAGAGATATTACTCAGGAAAAACAGATGCAAAAGAACCTGCATTTCTATTTGCAACAGGTTACCAGGGCTCAAGAAGAGGAGAGAAAGCGCATCTCCCATGAGCTACACGATGAAACCATCCAGGCTCTGGTTGTGCTCTCTCGTCAGTTAGAGGCTCTCGCTTCCAGCAGCGAGGGACTGCCAGAGGAAAGTCACCTGCGCCTAGAGGAGCTACGGCAGAAGGCCAACAATATCATGCAGGGGGTACGCCGCCTAAGTCAGGACCTTCGGCCAGCAGCATTGGACCGACTTGGTTTAGTGGCAGCACTGGAACACCTAGCCGTAGAGGTAGTGGAACACTCAGGAATCGCCACCAAGGTCAATGTCCTTGGTAACGAACGCCGTCTTCGCGAAGAGATAGAACTAGTGCTTTTTCGTATCGCTCAGGAAGCACTGAGGAACGTGTGGCGACATTCTCAAGCAACTAGCGCTGAGATTACAGTTGAGTTCGACCAGAGTAAGATAAGAATAGCCGTCAGTGACAATGGCAAAGGCTTTAGCGTTCCACAGACGATGGGCGATCTAGCCAAGGATGGCAAGCTTGGCTTGGCTGGGATGATGGAGCGAGCCCAGCTAATTGGTGGCAGGCTAGCACTACAATCGGAGCCGGGCAAGGGGATAACCGTAACCGCTGAGGTTCCAATCTAGAACAACTTGGCTCTAGCCATACCGGGTAAAAGCTGTTATATTTCTTGTAAATGTGCTATGCAATTGTTGCTGATATTCATGCCAATCTAGCTGCTTTTACCGCGGTGATGGATGACATAGAGCGTAGGGGAGGGGTGGAGGAGGTGTGGTGTTTGGGAGATATTGTTGGTTACGGACCAGACCCGCACCAGTGCATTGAGCTTTTATGCCAGCATAAGCATGTCTGCGTAGCTGGAAATCACGATTGGGCGGCAATAGGAAAGATAGATACCTCCGATTTTAATCGAGATGCTGCTGACGCCTGTCACTGGACGGTGCAGCAATTAACCCCAGAGGATAGACAGTATCTTGACAGCTTGCCGCTGGTTGTTGAAAGAGGTGATTTTACGCTAGTGCACGGTAGCCCGAGGGACCCCATTTGGGAATATCTCCTATCAACCAGCAGTGCTAAGCAGAATCTTGCTTACTTCAAGTCGCAATTTTGCCTGGTGGGTCACTCTCATGTGCCTCTGGTGTTTGATTGCAGTGAAACTGGTGATTGTTTGATTAGTGAATTCACGGATGACTCTGTGCTTACGTTGGCTAGAAACCGATTGATTATTAATCCTGGTGGTGTGGGGCAACCTCGAGATGGTAACCCTAAAGCCAGCTATGCTATTTATGATAGCCAAGCCAGGTCTATTACCAACTACCGTATTCCTTATGATATTAGGGCTACTCAGACGAAAATGATGAAGCAAAAATTGCCTATGCGGTTAGTGGCGCGTTTAAGTTACGGAGTGTGACCGTCCCAAGAAATACTGCATATTGTAAATAATGAAAAGGCATTACCCGAAGACAGATTCGCTTTTAGCTCAAACCAGGAGGGGGCTGCGCCAGTTTGACCTTCAAGCGAGAAAGGGACTGGGGCAGCACTTTCTTATTGATGAGGAAGTGCTGAAACTCATTACTTCAGCCGCTGAGCTTTCCTCTACCGATGTTGTTATGGAAGTAGGACCTGGTCTGGGTATACTGACCAAGGAACTAGCCAGGCAATCAGGTTGGGTAGTGGCTATTGAGCTAGATAGCAAACTAGCTGTCGCCTTGGAACAAACCTTGTCCTCTTTTGACAATGTTTCTATCATAAATAAGGATATACTTCAGGTTGAGCCAGCCGATTTGCTTCAGGAGCAAAAGGCAAGATTTCCTCAGACAATAAGTAGCCCTTCTAACTACAAGGTAGTAGCTAACCTTCCCTATTATATTACCTCCCCTGTCTTACGCCATTTTCTTGAGGCATCAGTTAAGCCTCAAATTATGGTGGTAATGGTGCAAAAGGAGGTAGCTGAGGCTATTGTGGCTGAGCCTGGTCAAATGAGTGTGTTGAGTATCAACGTGCAGTTTTATGGAGTACCAAGGATAATTAGCTATGTGCCGGCCCAGTGTTTTTATCCGGTGCCTGAGGTGGACTCAGCTATACTGCGGATTGACCTATATTCTCAGCCAGAAGTGGCAGTAACCGATGAAAGGAGCTTTTTTGACTTGGTGCAGGCTGGTTTTAGTGTCTCCCGCAAGCAGATAGTTAATTCCTTAGCTAAAGGTTTGGGATTGCCCAAGGCTGATGTTTTATACTTATTGGAAAAGACTTATATTATGCCACAGCGCCGGGCTGAGACCTTAGCTCTGGATGAGTGGGTACGGCTGTGGCAACTATTTACCCAAAAAGGGAAATAGTATGCTGACTGTTCTGGCACCAGCTAAAATTAATCTGACTCTTGAGGTGTTGGCTAAACGCCAAGACGGCTTTCATGAAATCCGCAGTGTTATTCAGACTATAAATCTATGTGATAGCCTACACTTTCAATTGAGCCACAATATCGAGTTTAAGTGTGATTTACCGAACTGGATTTTGGGGGGGAGCCTGGTGTCTAGGGCAGCCAGTTTACTTAAGGAAGTTACCGGATGCGCTAAAGGGGCAACCATAGAAATTAGCAAGCGTATCCCCTTGATGTCAGGGTTAGGTGGGGATAGTAGTGATGCCGCTGCCATTCTGTGCGGGCTGAATAAGCTCTGGGGATTGAGTTTATCACTGGGGGAATTACTTGAGTTAGCCGCTAGGTTAGGTTCAGATGTAGCCTTCTTTCTCTACGGTGGCACGGCTCTGGTTACCGGTAGAGGAGAGGTGGTAACTCCCTTGCCTGCATTACCCCATATGTGGGTGGTGGTGATGATGCCACCGGTGCCTCGGCTGCCGGGCAAAACAGAACGGCTTTATGCCAGTCTTAGCGCCAGTCACTACACCGATGGGCAGATTACGGAGAGGCTGGTAGAGGAACTAAGGGAGGGTAGAGAATTTACCCCATCCTTTTTATTCAATACCTTTGAGGATGTAGTCTTTAACCGCTTCTCAGAGCTAAGCGTATATCGGGAACATCTCGTGGAAGTTGGCGCCATCGATGTTCACCTGGCCGGCTCAGGGCCAGCCCTATTCACTTTGGTGAAAGATAAATATCAAGCCGAGAAAATATATCGTGATCTTCAACGGCAGGGGCTGGAATGTTATCTGAAAGATACATTAGCTGGTCAGAAGTGGTAGAATGTAATCTATAATTTATTAAGGAGGCACTCAAGTGAGCAACACACAGGAGAATTTGCAGGAAGCTTTTACTGGAGAAAGTCAGGCTAACTGCCGCTACCTGTTCTTTGCTGACAAGGCGGAAAAGGAGGGTCATACCCAGATAGCCAGGCTGTTTCGGGCAACGGCTGATGCGGAGACGGTTCATGCCCGCAGTCACCTTAGGGCTATAGGTGGCATCGGGGAAACCAAGGATAATCTGGGAGCGGCTATCAAGGGGGAAAACTACGAGTTTACCCAGATGTATCCCGGTTTCATTAAGCAGGCAGAGTCGGAAAATAATAAGAGGGCTCAGCTTAGTTTCGAGTTTGCCAGCGAGGTAGAGAAAGTCCATCACGAACTATACCAGAAGGCGCTTGAAACCCTTGAGGCGGGAGGGCAGCCGAAAGATGAGCCTTACTTTGTCTGTCAGGTCTGTGG
>JAIWFK010000116.1:0-3930 GCA_048631695.1 Calditrichales bacterium | reverse complement strand
ATTATAGGTCTCGGCGGGCGCATTGATGGCTTTACCATGGAATCTAAGTTCGCTATCACTGTTAGCTCCGAGCTAATGGCTATACTATCCGTCGTCCGGGATTTACCCGACCTACGGGAAAAACTGGCTAATATTACCGTAGCCTATGATAAAGCAGGCAATCCCGTTACCACCGGTGACCTAGAAGTAGCCGGCGCCATGACTGCCTGGATGCGCAATTGCATTAATCCCACCCTGTGTTCTACGGTTGAGTATCAGCCTTTAATGGTGCATGCCGGACCATTCGCCAATATTGCTGTCGGTCAGTCATCTATCATTGCCGACCGCGTTGGGCTGAAGTTGTTTGACTATCATGTTACCGAGAGTGGCTTCGGAGCCGACATCGGCTTTGAGAAGTTCTGGAATGTCAAGTGCCGCATGAGTGGGCTTAAACCGCATGTATCAGTGCTCACCTCCACCGTCCGGGCATTAAAGATGCACGGTGGTGGCCCCAAGGTAGTAGCTGGCCTTCCCCTGCCTGAGTCCTATACTAAAGAAGACCTGGGTCTCCTGGAAAAGGGCGTAGCCAACATGATACACCATATCAATATCATTAAAAAGTCCGGTATCAAGCCGGTAGTGTGCGTCAATCGTTTCCACACTGACACCGATGCTGAAATCGCCTTTGTTAAAAAGGCGGCTGAGGAAGCCGGGGCGCGCTGCGCAGCATCTACCCATTGGGCTGATGGTGGCGATGGTGCCCTAGATCTAGCCGATGTGGTAATGGAAGCTGCGCAAGAGGTAACCGACTTCAACTTCCTGTATCCCATGGAAATGAAACTGCGGGAGCGGGTTGACCTAATAGCTAAAACAATCTATGGTGCCGATGGTGTGGCCTGGTCGCCTGAGGCTGAGGCTAAGGCTAAGGCGTTCGAGGCTGACACTAAATTTGATGATTTCAATACTATGATGGTGAAGACTCATTTATCCCTTACCCACGACCCGGCGATTAAGGGTGTGCCCAAGGGATGGATGCTGCCCATACGCGACATACTGGTTTTTTCCGGGGCGAAATTCCTCTGCCCCTGTGCCGGAGCTATTAGCATGATGCCAGGAACCTCGTCTAACCCTGCCTTTAGACGGGTTGACGTAGATGTAAAAACGGGAAAGGTGACGGGACTGTTCTAAAAAGTAAGTTGAAGCGGAGGATAAGAATCTGAGCTTTTCCATTGCTGGTGCCGGAAAGGGTGGCAGCGGAAAGACTTCAATAGCAAGTTTAATAATTCGCTACCTGAAGAAGAATGAGATGGTACCGATTTTGGCAGTTGATGCTGACCCTAATACCAACCTAGGGGATAGTTTGGGGCTCAGTATAGGAAAGACAATCGGCTCAATAATCGGGTTGTTTCATGAGGAGAAAATAGACATCCCGGCCGGGATGACCAAGAAGGCTTATCTAGAGTATAAATTTAGCGAGGCTATAGTCGAAAGCGAGGGGGTCGACCTCATAGTAATGGGTAGGGGTGAGGGTCAAGAGTGCTATTGCTATCCAAATCTTGTGCTAAGGGAGTTTATCGATACCCTAGCCGAGAATTATGCTTACATCGTTATGGATAATGAGGCAGGTATGGAGCATCTAAGCCGAAGCACCACTCAGAATGTTGACCAGCTTCTTATAATATCTGACCATTCAGTGAAGGGTGTCCGAACTGTTGCCCGAATAAGGGACTTGGTTTCCGAGCTTAAACTAGTGGTGAAGAGGCAATCGGTGATAATTAATTTTGTCCCCACCAAGTTAGACCCCCTCATTGCCGAGGAACTAGATAGGCTAGGAATCGAACCTATAGCCACCATTCCTCTAGACGAGGAAGTATATGAGTATGATGTCAGGCTAGAGCCACTGCTTGACCTACCTGATACCTCTAAGGCAGTGAGGGCAATTGACGAATTAATGGCGAAAATTCTGTAAAGGAGGTTAAGAATGCCAGCACAGATTATTAGTGGCAAGGAGGTTGCCGAACGCATACGACAGGAACTAGTGCCTAGGGTAGCTAAATTGAATGAGAAAGGTGTAGTTCCAGGACTGGCGGCTATTTTGGTTGGGGAAGACCCTGCCTCTTTATCTTACCTGCGTGGTATTGCTAAAGGGTGTGAGAAAGTAGGCATATTCACGGAAACTTTTAGCCTGCCTTTAGATATTACCCAGGAAAAACTGGAGGCAAAGGTCGAGGAACTTAACAATAACCCTAAATTCCATGGTATTATCATTCAGCGTCCACTACCCCAGCAGATAAACGAAGGTGCCGTTCTTAAATTGCTGGATGTCGAAAAAGATGTGGACTGTCTTAATCCACTGAGTATGGCTAAGCTGTTGACTCGTGAACCAGGTGGCTTTGCCCCATGTACTCCATCGGCTGTAATAGAATTACTTGACCGTTACAATATTGAAATTGATGGTAAGCGAGCAGTTGTAATCGGTGGTGCTGGAAAACAAGGCAGAACTGCTGGTATAATGTTACTTAACCGGTGGGCAACGGTCATCCTATGTGACCATAAAACAGTGAACCCTGCTGAAGAGTATGGGAGAGCCGAGATTCTGGTAAGTTCTGTAGGCAGAGCCAAGATGATAAAGAAGGACATGGTAAGTCCTGGAACAATAGTAATAGATGTTGGTGTGAGCCAAGATGAAACTGGCAAATTAAGTGGAGATATGGACTTTGATGAAGTAAGCGAGGTTGCTGGAATGATAACCCCAGTACCAGGAGGGGTTGGTGCCGTAACATCAACAATATTGCTGGCTCATACTGTTGAAGCTGCTGAGAGGTTAAGCGGATAAAATGGCTACCATACTTGATGGCAAAAAGACATCAGCGGAAATAAGGGAAGAGCTTAAACAGCAAATAGGAAGTCTCAAGGAGAAAGGGGTAATTCCGGGAATTACTGGCATCCTTGTTGGCGAGGACCCAGGTTCTGCTAGCTATATTCGACTCAAGGAAAAAGTAGCCACCGAATTAGGCATCTACACAGAAATGCTAAGGCTAGCCGAAAATATCACTGAGCCAGAACTACTTAAGGAAATTGACCGGCTTAATTCGGATAGCAAGGTCCATGGCATCTTTATCCAACTTCCCCTTCCTGGACACATAAATGAAAACAATGCTTTGAATGCCGTTTCACCCGATAAGGATGTAGACGGATTTCATCCGACGAATGTGGGTAAAGCTTGGCTAGGACAAAAGGCATTTCTTCCGGCAACACCCAGTGGCATTTATGAGATACTTATCCGGCATGGTTATAATGACTTTAAGGGAAAGGAAATGATAATCGTAAATGTGGACAACCTCGTGGGAAAGCCACTCGCCTCTATTTTTGCTCAGGAAAATATAGGCGCCAATGTCACCCTTTGTCATCCCTTCAGTACGAATTTGTCTGATTATACTCGTCGGGCAGACATAGTGGTTGTTGCTGTGGATAAGCCGAAGTTCATTACTGCCGATATGGTCAAGGAAGGCGTAATAGCAATAGATTTTGGGGCAAACTATATAGAAGACCCTACTGATAAGAAGACGAGACTGGTGGGTGACCTGGATTTCGATGCGATTAAGGAAAAGGCTGAAGCTATTACTCCCGTGCCTGGGGGGATAGGACCTATGACCGTATCTATGCTTTTAGTAAATACAGTAACCGCAGCAATGCTGGTTGCCGGTCTAGCCTAGGAAGTGAGGAAAAGGGATGGAATATCAAGTTGAGATAAAGAGCGCACCGGGCAGGGATGAGGTGGAGGTGCTGGGGGCAACCTTTGAGGAGGGTAAGCCCGAGGGCAAGGAAGTGGGGAAATGGAGACAGAAACTGGACACCAGACAGGAAAAACTCAAGTACCTAGAGACCGGTGAGAGATATTGGTACAGTAATATGTCCAGATGCGGACTACAAGTTTTTTATCGTAGCTTC
>JAIWFK010000115.1:0-3989 GCA_048631695.1 Calditrichales bacterium | reverse complement strand
TGCCTTTGAAGTGCGCGAATATCTGCACGCACACGCCAAAGATCGAATACAACTCGGCACCCAGTTGGAGACAGACAGCCGCATCATGGCCGAATCGCTAAGTTACAGTATTCAAAACATGCAGGACGTGAATGAGCTGATCCAAAATGTTGCCATGGCCTTTGATGAACCACAGGGCTACAGTGCACTGCTTTCCATGTATTTGATCAGCAAAGTAGCAGCCAAGGATTTCAAGGTTGTTCTTGCGGGTGATGGTTGTGATGAGCTGTTTGGTGGCTATACTTGGTATAACAATATCGATGGCGGATTTTCCAAAAGGTCCCAATGGGTACGTCGTCTACTAAGACCATTAGTGCGTAGAAGTTCTTCTCCGAATGTTTGTCAAAAAGCAGCATATCAGGCCAGGAACTCATATAAATGCTATCGGGGCAGATGCCAAAGGAAAGCAGGAATTAGAAGCCGAGCTAAGGGAAGTAAGCGAAGAACTGGAAGATATGAAGAAGGGTACCTGAGGATTCTACCTGTGAAGATTTCAGTAATTGAAGCTAGAGACCTTTCCGAGGCTTGGTTCCTTTGTCTGCGTAAAACATTGACTGAGGGATATGAATATAAGATTGAGCGGGGAAGCTATGCCGGTCAGCGTCGGAAGGAGCTTGACTTTGTCGTTGTTCAGATCGGAAATCCGGGGACAAAACCTTTAATACCAGATGTGCCACAGGGTGTGCCACCCCCGACCTCTATGGATTATATAGAGAGTTACCTCCCTTACCTTATGACGGCACATAAAGCCGAGGGGGAGCAATATACCTACGGTCAGTATCTGGAGAAGCAGATAGCTGAGGTAATCAGAATGTATAAGGAGGATGGCTATAATACCAATCAGGCTTTTATGGCGGTAGGTGATAGCCAGTCCATTTACTTATCCGACCCCCCGTGCCTGAGGGGGATAGATACTAGAATTCGTTATGATAAGCTTAATTTCGTTGTCTATTTTAGGTCCTGGGATTTGTGGGCTGGGTTTCCATCTAACCTGGCAGCTATTCAACTTCTGAAGGAGTATATGTCCAGTGAGATAGGGGTTGGTGATGGAGAAATTATCGCTATGAGTAAGGGATTACACCTTTATGAATACTGCTGGGAGCTGGCTAGAATTGCGGCAAGGATGAGTTAGTACTGTGGTGCTTGAAATAACTTTAATAATTCTCATTGCTTACCTGTTGGGCTCAATCCCATCGGCATATATAGTCGGACGCCTGGTTAAAGGCGTAGATATGCGGGAGGTCGGTGACGGGCGGATGGGAACTAATACCGTATTCCGTAGGCTGGGCATTACCTGCGGAATAATGGTTGCCGTGTTGGACTTCGGTAAAGGAGCAGTGGTAGTAATACTGGCTCAAGTACTTGATGCCCCCCTTATTGTTGTGCTCCTTGCTGGGATGGTAGCTGTAGCCGGACACAATTGGTCTATCTTTGTAGGTTTCAAAGGTGGTCAAGGGTTAGCCCCTACTTTTGGGGCGTTGGCTTCATTGGTATTCTGGCAGTTCTTCATTGACCTTGGCATGCCAGCCATACTATATTTCGGGCTTGTCTTGGTGGCGCTGACCTATCTCTTCCTCCGTAAAGCAGGTGTTGCCGCTGGCATTATGCTGACCAGTTTGCCCATCGCCTTTTGGATTACAGGTGGGTCACCGTTACTTATAGCTTTCCCACTCATTCTCACCATTCCCATGCTTGTAAAGCATTTCTTGGTGGTCAGGGCTGAGTCAGTGACCGGTGAAGGCTGTGACGCACTCCGATAATCCTGCGGCGGGAAAGAATTAAAAAATATGGTGGGCTAGTCCTTAACCTTTATATGTAGATAGAGGTCGCCTGATTTCTTATCCCCTGTTGTGCCCATACCCCTGAGTCTGATTTTAGTCCCCGGCTTAATCCCTTTTGGTATCTTAACCATTAACTTCTTTGTCTGTTTGCCCCTTTTATAGGCGATGTCTTTATCGCACCCGGTGGCAGCCTCATCAGGAGAAATCTCAAGCTCAATATACTGGTCAAGGTTATGTTTGGGTAAGGGCTCAAACTGAACACCTAATAGCTTACGCAGAGCATACTTACCAATCTTCGCCATTATTCTGGAGGCTAGTCTTTCAATAAAACTCGGTTTATAAGTAGAGGCTGTGGTGCCTGAATAGTACTGTTGGTAGGTTGTTCTGCCTGGAGTGGTAAAGAATTGAAATACGAAACCACTCCCTTCAAAGAATACCCGGTTGAGGAAATCTTGGTCAAATCTAAGTCCAGCTTGAGCGAACATTCGGTTCAGCTCATCAAACATAGCCTGATTAGAGAAGGTATCCCTGAATATATCCTGCTGAGAATATTGAAAGCCTCTATACCCGGTATCATAACGAATGCCCGTCTTTAGGGCAAAATCGTATTGCTGGCGTTTATCCTTATCCCCAAGCACACCGTAAGCCTCGTTTATCTCTTTAAATCTCTCCTCAACTTGCTTCTCATTGCCGGGATTAGTATCGGGATGATATTTAAAGGCAAGCTTTCTAAAAGCTCTCTTTATCTCTTCTTGACTGGCATTATCAGGCACGCCAAGAGTTTGGTAATAGTCTTTCATATCGTCTCTCCATACTTAACATCTCATCGCGATTAGATTATTATAGCACTGGAAATAGGGTAACCGAAATTCTTATATAGCGGTTATAGGAATCAAATTGAAATTAAAGTTAATTGCCTGTATGAGTTTATTATTGGTTTGTTTATTTGGTGGAGGTTGTGCTCCTACCCAAGATTTTGATAACCGCCTAAAAACAATCGTGGAGCCATACCGCTTCAGTATTGTCAAATGGGAGGCTGAGGTCTTATTTGATGAGGCAAATCAGTGGAATTTTGGTAGGAGTGAAAAGATTGATGACGAAGTCTATCTGGTTACAGAGTATTTTTCATTTGTTGAACGAATAGAAATCTTAGAGTCAGAAATAGAAGCCATAAATAGTGGTAATGGGCAAGGTGACCTATCGTCACATGAAGCTGAGTTAAATAGGTTGCAAGAGCAAAAAGCGGCTTTACAGGAGACAGTGGAGAGGATAATAGAAAGGCAGATAAGAGAGACTCTAGCTCAACTGGGCATCTTTAATCCAGTAGATGAATACATAAGGTTAAAAGTCGGCTTCCCGCCACTAAATTTCAAGCTAGAGACCCCACCCTATCTGCTGGTGATTTCGCCTAGAGACAAAATAGATAGTATAAGAGAAATTACCTTATTGCCGAGCCTTAGCCTTGAGGAAATAGAAGATATTGAAGCAGCAGTTGACAAATTAGGCGTCTCTTCGTTGGTGGTGGAGATTGGTGGCTTTGGCGCAACCTATCCCAGCTTTGTGGCTAACGATGGCAGCCTGCGATTTACCATTGATACTGCAACTGAGGAATGGTTGCATCACTATCTAGCCTTCAAACCATTAGGCTTTCTATATCTGCTTGATTTAACTGGTGTGTCCAGAAATTATGAGATTGCTACCATGAATGAAACCGTGGCCAGTATGGTCAGTGAGGAAATTGGTTCTATCCTATACCAAAAATATTACTCGCCGGATGAAAATAGCTGTTGTCAGAATCAAGGAGCTGGGTCAGGATTTGACTTCAACCAGGAGATGAGAGAAATAAGGAGAGCGGTCGATAAATACTTAGCCCGGGGAGAAATTGAACAGGCTGAGGAGTTTATGGAACAGAAGAGGCAGTATCTAGTCTCAAAGGGCTATTATATTAGAAAACTGAATCAAGCCTATTTTGCCTTTCATGGCACCTATGCTGATAAACCAACCTCAATTAGCCCGATTGGGGTTGAGCTAAAGGCACTAAGAAATCAGACTGTCTCACTAAAGGATTTTCTAGACACAGTTGCTGAAATGACTAGCCGTCAGGATTTAATAAGCAGTATTAAATAGAAGTCATTTGGTCTGGTGAGATGCGTTTGACTATGGTATAAT
>JAIWFK010000114.1:0-4050 GCA_048631695.1 Calditrichales bacterium | reverse complement strand
GTCTTGAGCTCTAATGGCAGCACATCTATGGCCAGTGTTTGTGCCTCAAGCTTATCCCTAATGGATGCTGGAATACCTACTAAGGCAGCGGTAGCCGGGGTAGCTATGGGATTAGTTACTAATGACAAAGGAGACTATGCTGTTTTAACTGATATCGAGGGCATAGAGGATGCTCATGGCGATATGGACTTCAAGGTAGCCGGTACTAGTAAAGGTATTACCGCCCTCCAGCTAGATACTAAGCTTAAGGGCATAAGTCTAGAAATTTTGGAAAAGGCTCTTAATCAAGCCAGGGAAGCTCGCTTATTTATTCTAGATAAAATGGCTCAAACTATTAACACCAGTCGACCTGAGATTAGCTCCTATGCGCCACGAATGTATAAAATAATGATTAACCCTGATAAAATCGGTAGCGTAATCGGCACCGGGGGCAAAACAATCAGGGCAATTACCGCTGAGACTAAAGTTAGTATTGATATTGATAATGATGGCAAGGTGATTATTGGCTCACCGGATGAGAAAGCGGCTCGTAGAGCTATTGAAATCATTGAAAATTTAACCAAAGATGTAGAAGTTGGTAGTATCTATACCGGGAAAGTAACCCGTCTGCTAGACTTCGGCGCTATGGTAGAGATTCTTCCTGGCAAAGAAGGCTTAGTTCACATCAGTGAACTAGCTGAATATCGAGTGCCCAAGGTTGAGGACGTAGTTAAAGTGGGCGATGAGATTACAGTTAAAGCAATTAGCATTGATAATCTAGGTAGGATAAACCTGTCAAGACGGGCTGTACTTGAAAATGTTTCTCAGATGCCTGAAGCTAAATTAACGGATTCGCTAGCTAATGACTACCCATTTAAAAAACGTGGAGTCAGCTCCCCTCAACATTCCCCTAAAAACAGGCAGCGCTATAATAAGGATTAAGTTATGAAGCCAATAAGGGTAGTAGTTCACGGTGCATCAGGTAAAATGGGGCGAGAGGTGATAAATAACCTGTGTGAGCACCCTGAAATAGAGATAGTAGGGGCGGTGGAGATAGAAGTTACTGATGAGTTCTACCTGCCTCTGAGCGATGAGTGCGAGTCAATACCATTCTCTTCCGACTTAGACTATATTCTCACCACTTGCCAGCCGGAAGTGCTAGTGGATTTCACTATAGCAAAGGCTACTATGCCGGCAGTGCGTATCGCCACTAAACACGGTGTTAACTTAGTTATAGGAACTACCACTTTAACTGCTGATGAACTCAGTGAGATTGACCGATTAGCAATACAGCACAAGGTTGGGGCAGTAGTAGCTCCAAACTTTGCTTTAGGAGCAATCTTGATGATTCACCTAGCTAAGGTAGCCGCCAAATACTTTGACTACTCCGAAATAATAGAACTGCACCATCACCGGAAAGCTGATGCCCCTTCAGGAACTGCCCTCTCCACTGCCAGAGCAATGATTGCGGCGAGAGGTAAACCGTTCTTCTTCTCGGAACAAGACAAGACCTCAAATAGTCGAGGAGAGCAAGTTGATGGTATCACTATTCACAGTGTCCGCCTACCCGGTCTTCTAGCACATCAAGAGGTCATCTTGGGCGGACCAGGGCAAACACTAATCATACGCCACGACACCATAAGTCGGGAATGCTATATGCCAGGCGTTATGCTAGCCATTAAGGAAGTGACCAAACATAAAGGGCTAGTCTATGGTTTAGATACTCTGCTCGGCTTGTAGGAGGGAATAGTGAGAGAGTATAGATTAGCTATTGTTGGTGCCACTGGGTTGGTTGGACAGGAGTTTATTAAGGTATTAGAACAACGCAATTTCCCTATGAGCTCAATTCGTCTCTTAGCCTCAGACCGCTCGGCAGGTAAAAAGCTATTCGTCAATCACCAAGAAATTGAAGTCCAGGAGACTGTTCCTGAGTCTTTCAAAGAAATAGATATTGTACTCTTCTCCGCTGGCGCTGAGACCAGCCGTCATTTCTCACCAATAGCCGCTCAATCAGGAGCCGCAGTTATTGATAATAGCTCTGCTTTCAGGATGCATCAGGAAGTCCCCTTGGTAGTGCCTGAGGTCAATCCTACAGACATTAAAGGGCACAAGGGGATTATAGCTAATCCAAATTGCTCTACTATTCAAATGGTAGTGGCTCTGTACCCATTACACAAGGTTAATCCTATTAAGCGCATTGTTGTTGATACCTATCAAGCAGTGTCAGGCACCGGTTCAGCAGCAGTAGAAGAGCTAACAACACAAGCCAAGCAGGTTCTAGCGGGGCAGATCACTATCCCTCATGTCTACCCTCACCAAATAGCCTTCAATATACTGCCAGAAATAGATGTTTTTCTGGACAACGGCTATACTAAAGAAGAGTGGAAACTGGTAGAAGAAACAAGAAAGATAATGCACGCTAATGAAATAGCTATTTCGGCTACTTGCGTGCGAGTTCCAGTGTTTACCGGACACAGTGAGGCAATCCATATAGAATTCACCTACCCTATATCTCCCGATGAAGCACGGTATATCCTTGCTCAGGCTCCAGGTGTTAAAATATTAGATGACCCGACTATTAGCCTTTATCCTCAGCCCTGGTCAGCAGCCGGCACCGACGAGGTTTTTGTTGGACGTATTCGTCGAGATGCCTCCCATCTGTGCGGTTTAACTATGTGGGTTGTTACCGACAATTTACGCAAGGGGGCTGCCCTAAATGCAGTCCAGATTGCTGAAGAGATGATTAAAAGAGAATGGATAGTCCCTACCTCGAAGGTAGAAAATTGAATAAGTTAGGACGATTGCTAACAGCAATGGTAACCCCCTTTACTGAGGAAGGGATAGTAAACTATGAGCAGACCAAGAGGTTAGCTCTAGCCCTACTCAACTCAGGGAGCGACGGTCTGGTAGTCTCAGGCACAACCGGGGAATGCCCCACCCTTACTCTGGAAGAGAAGTTGCGCCTGTTCGCCGAGGTGAAATCAGCGGTAGGCGAACAGGGAACAGTAATAGCCGGCACCGGCAGCCCCAGCACTGCTCAGAGCCTGGAGCTAACTAAGGAAGCTGAGCGAATTGGAGTTGATGCTTGTCTAGTGGTAGTCCCTTACTATAATAAACCTACTCAGCAGGGCTTATACCAGCACTTTAAAACCATCGCCGAGGGGACTAATTTACCCTGTATCCTTTATAATGTGCCGTCACGCACCGTTACTAGCTTATCTTCCGATACCGTCATCAAGCTAAGCCACATAGATAACATTATCGGAGTAAAGGAAGCCAGTGGTAATCTGGGCGAAATTTCTAAAATTATTAACAAGACGGAGGATAATTTCCTAGTATGGAGTGGTAATGATAACGACACCCTACCTATACTAGCCCTGGGTGGCTATGGTGTCATTAGCGTTGCCTCCCACCTGGTTGGCAACCAAATCAAGGAAATGGTTAGCCACATTGTTAACGGTAATGTGCCCAAAGCTGCCAGCATCCACCATCGCCTTTTGCCCCTGGTTAATGCCCTGTTTATTGTCTCCAACCCTATGCCGATTAAGTATGCCCTTAATCACGTTGGCTTCAATGTAGGTAAACCACGCCTGCCTCTTACTGAACCTGATGAAAAATCAGCCGCCTTCATCAATGACACCCTGAAAAACCTCCGTATTGACCTGCCTATATAAGCAGTGTTACCCCATTCACCTCTAATCAGGGTGTTATTGGGTCAAATCCATACGACTAAGTGTAAAAACACAAATCTTATTGTTATATTTGAGGTAAAAATCAGAGTAAATAATGGAGGGATAATAATGAGTCCATTGTTATTAGCTTCAATTGCGCTGGCACTTTTTATCGTATGCCCTCGGATGGCTGGAATGGTGAATGTCATAGCCAATGCTACTCAAGTGAATTTAATAACGGTTACAGTGATAGGGACACTTATTTCACTACCGTTAATAGTGTTGATGGTAATCATCTTCAACCACTATGGACTTTGGGCAGCCCTAGCTTTCGCTGTATTTACCGATATATTGGCAGCAGTAGTAATGGGAGCAACAAGTTGGAAATCCAGCTTTGAAA
>JAIWFK010000113.1:0-4111 GCA_048631695.1 Calditrichales bacterium | reverse complement strand
AAACGCACATAGACCACTAATACTATTTGTGAACCCAGCGAGGGCATAATTTTCACAAAGCTCTAAATTTTTTCTATTTGAAACAGATATTAAAAAGTATGCCATAACCTCTCTTAGAACCTAATATCAGTTTAAATCGTGCGTTATCGTTTCATACTTTAACTCTTCGACCAATGCTGTGAAAGGCTCGCTGTGTATTGTGAACCAGCAATCGCAATCTAGGCACCCATAGGTTTCTTCGTCTTCAAGGTCGGTGTCTAGTTTATCGACATTGCTACTACCACATTTTGGACACTTCATTTGATACTCCTTTTGTTTATATTTTGGGGGGTATAACCACCCCACCACTAGGAGCCAAGCTAGATTGAATTTATGGTTTTCCTCCACCCCGCGGGATATGTCCCACTCGCCCTTATTTACTGAGACCATTCTTCCAGCGTGGCAGGTTATGCCGCCGTTGGATAAGAAGTATGGAGGGTCAGCAAAGATCATATCAATAGAGTTACATAGAAATTGTGGTAAGATTTGCAGGCAGTCTCCATGAAAGAGCTTTATGGAGTGCTCTTTATTTTCATAGTAGGGCTCTACTCCAATGTCAAAGAAATTATTTATATCCATTTATCTTCACTTATTATACACGATTTCGTGTATTTGTCAAGCACTATTTCTACTTTGTAATAAAGCCTTTTCTAGTTCAAGTTTGAGGTGCTCTGGTTCGGTGCCTGAATCGATTATTGACCAAGGTAGTTTTGTATTGGTATCCCATTGGTGAGCGTAGAAATCAATATCCAGATGACATTTCTCTACAGCCTTACGCCAACCGGATAGCGATACCTCTTCTATATTAGCCAGCACCTCAGCTAATTTAACATCTCCTCGGGCTAAGACCCCCTGAACCTGGCTCCAGGCTGGGCTTTCACTTTTAACCTTAATTCCTTTTGGCGGTAGGCTGTTTTTGAGCAAAGACAGACGGTGATTCAGTGTGTGGAGAGGCGCCATAGGTAACCACTGAAAGGGTGTGCCTGCCTTGGGTACAAAGGGGGCAATATTGAGGCTAAGGCGACAGCCAGTTTGCTGCCTATCAAGGATGTCTTTGCAGCGAAGGGTCAGGTTTATGATTTCCTCTATATCCTCATCGGTCTCTGAGGGTAAGCCAATCATGAAGTAGAGCTTGAGCTGTCTTATTCCTTGCTCAGCTACCTTCTTCATTGCCTCCAGGATATCGTCCTCGGAGATGCCCTTTTTTATGACTTGGCGCAGGCGCTCAGAGCCAGCCTCGGGGGCGAGGGTAATGGTTCGGGCACCCCCTTTAGCCATCTCTCTCAGTACTATGCGGGAAAGGGGTCTCACTCGTAGAGAGCTGATAGAAAGCCCCGCCCCCATCTGACGCAGCTTGACCAATAGCTCCTCAAGCTGGGGATAATCTGAGACAACAGCTCCTACTAATCCTATACGCTTTCTGTATTTAAGCCCTAGCTTAGCCTGTTCTATTAGCTTATCCAGGGAGCGAAAGCGCATAGGATGAAAGGCATTGCCAGTAAGGCAAAAACGGCAACCCCAATTGCAGCCCCGCTCTACCTCAATAAGGTATAGGTCACCCAACTCGGTATCTGAAGTGAGTATTCTAGAAGTAGTGGAAAAGTCATCGAGGTTGCTTGCCCACTGGCGAAACACCGTCGTTCCCGAGGGTACTTGAGGCACATAAATACCAGGTAGTGAGGCCAGTACCTCAAGCATGTCACTCCTTTTGCCAGTGATACCTTCAGATAGTATAGGCAACATAGCCGGAAGTATTGGCTCTGCCTCACCAATGCACAAGCAATCAAAGAAGGGGGACAGGGGTAAGGGATTAGCTATGATGCAGGCACCACCGGCTATAACTAGTGGGTGCCTCTCATCACGGTCAGCAGCATATAAGGGTATGCCACTAGCCTTAAGAATCTGCACCACACTAAAGTAATCAAGCTCATAGGGGATAGAGAAGGCGAGGACAGCGAAATCTGAGAGTGGTCGCTGGGATTCGAGAGATAAGATGGGTAGCCGTTTATCTCTGTTTTCTTTTTCCCAGAAGGCCCTTTCACAAACTACCTCACTATAGCTATTGAGCAGGCTATAAATGGTATGAACTCCAAGGTTAGACATACCTATATAGTAGGAGTTTGGGTAGATGAGGGCAATAGGTATTCTACCTCCCCAATCCTTGAAGACAGTGCCCTGCTCTCGGGCAAGCTGTTGCCTGGCTTTTTTTACTTCATCCCTACTCATAATGCTGTCTGAGTTCTAGGTTCTCATTATATAGCCTCTGTGACAAGATTGCGATAGCTATAAGTGTGTCACTAATCATATGAACCAGTACACAAACTTGACATCAGTTACAATGTGTGCTATTTTATATATGAATCATGATAAGATTTGATACATAATAGAGGAAACTGGTGATTGATAACCAGGTAAGCGGCTTGGTGTTAGATCACCGGGCCGTTTTATTATGTATACAGCACTTTAACAATTGAATTTGAGGACTAATATCAAATCTGAAGCAGGTCAAGCGGTTAAGGCGCATGGTGGATGCCTTGGCATCAAGGGCCGAAGAAGGGCGTGGCAAGACTGCGAAAAGCCTCGGTGAGCTGTCGAGCAAGCCTAGCCGGGGATTCCCGAATGAGGCAACTCGCTCAGGTAAACCCTGAGCACCCCCAGCTGAACACATAGGCTGGGAGGAGGTAAGCAGGGGAAGTGAAACATCTCAGTACCCTGAGGAAAAGAGATTATTCCCTGAGTAGTGGCGAACGAAAGGGGAGAAGCCTAAACCCTATAAGCTTAGTGGTTCTGGGACCTATGCTCATAGGGGGTTGTAAGGCAGGTAAGACCGAACCTAGAATAGGTCAAGGAGTTACAAACCGAACTCTAGTCGAAGGATTCTGGAAAGGGCAATCATAGAGGGTGACAGTCCCGTAGACGAAAGGGAGAGGCTCCTTACCTGTACTTGAGTACCACGGGACACGAGAAATCTTGTGGGAAGCTGCCCTGACCACAGGGCAAGGCTAAATACCCTTGATGACCGATAGTGAACAAGTACCGTGAGGGAAAGGTGAAAAGTACCCCGGGAGGGGAGTGAAATAGAACCTGAAACCATGTGCTGACAAGCAGTCAGAGTCCTTCTTTGGAAGGATGATGGCGTGCCTATTGAAGAATGAGCCGGCGAGTTAATCTATGTAGCTGGTTAAGCAATTACGTTGTGGAGCCGAAGCGAAAGCGAGTCTTAATAGGGCGATTTAGTTGCATGGATTAGACCCGAATCCGGGTGAGCTACCCATGGCCAGGGTGAAGCTCCGATAAAATCGGAGTGGAGGCCCGAACCGGTCAGCGTTGCAAAGCTGTCGGATGAGCTGTGGGTAGAGGTGAAATGCCAATCGAACCCGGTGATAGCTGGTTCTCCCCGAAATGCATTGAGGTGCAGCCTCAGATGTTAGCTAATGGAGGTAGGGCACTGGATGGACTAAGTGGGAGAAATCCTGCTAACTCCAACCAAACCACGAATGCCATTAGCCAAAATCTGGGAGTGAGACTGCGGGGGATAAGCTCCGTAGTCGAGAGGGAAACAGCCCAGACCATCAGCTAAGGTCCCCAAGAGCGAGCTAAGTGGGCAAGGAAGTAGGACTGCCCAGACAGCCAGGAGGTTGGCTCAGAAGCAGCCATCCTTTAAAGAGTGCGTAATAGCTCACTGGTTGAGTGGTGCTGCGCCGATAATTCAACGGGGCTAAAGTCCGTCACCGAAGCTATGGCTTCCCTTCTTTGAAGGGGAGGGTAGGGGAGCGTTCCCTTAGCCATGAAGCTACTACGTGAGTAGTGGTGGAGTTAAGGGAAGTGAGAATGCCGGCATGAGTAGCGTAAGGCGTGTGAGAAACACGCCCACCGAAAACCTAAGGTTTCCTACGGAAGGTTAATCCGCGTAGGGTTAGTCGGGCCTAAGCCGAGGCCGGAAGGCGTAGGCGATGGACAACGGGTTATTATTCCCGTACCGCTCTTACTGAGGCAAAGGGGGGACACGGTAGGGTAGGCTAAGCGTGCCTAATGGACATGGTGCGTCCCCCACTATAGGTGATGCTGGGGC